>CADBLN010000039.1 GCA_902795525.1 uncultured Erysipelotrichaceae bacterium
AACATAGCCAAGTTTATGGAGAAAGGGCATGAAGGAACACACATCCTTGGCGTTTATTCAGAAGGTCCATTTATGTCTTATGATTTTAATGGGGCTCAAGATACCGCTAATTTAGTAGTACCTGACCAAAAGGAAATTGATACTTATATTGAGGCATGTGGAGGGCATTTGATTTATGTTATGGTTGCTCCTGAGATGCTACCTGACATGAGCATAATTGAATATATGGTTTCCAAGGGCATTAAGGTTGCTTGTGGTCATACAGGAGCTAAGTTTGAGGATATCACCAAAGCTAGAGAAGCTGGGGCTCAATCATTTACCCACACATATAATGGGATGAGAGGTTTGCATCATAGAGAAGCTGGAGTCGTTGGGGCTGCTATGTATTATGACGATATGTATGCTGAGATGATTGGTGATGGTGTACATGTATCTTTCCCAAGTATGAATATTTTGGCGAAAGCAAAAGGTAAAGATAAACTTATCAGCATTACTGATTCTGTAGCTTTAAAAGGTTTACCTGTTGGTGAATTAAATTTAGGTGGACAAATCCGCTATATTTGTGAAGATGGTGTTGGTAGATTAGCTGATGGAACTATTGCTGGAAGCTGTAATAGGCTTAATGTAATTTTAGGCCGGGAAATTCAAAAGGCTAATATTCCATATGTAACCGCAATCAACTCTTGCACATGCAATCCTGCTAATTTATTGGGTTTTGGAAACTGTAAAGGTTATTTAAAAGAAAAATATGATGCTGATATATGTGTTTTAGATAAAGATTTCAACGTTGTTCAAACTTATGTTTTAGGTAAAGCAATGTTATGAAAAAAAGAAGTTTTTCAGATATAATCATTCTTATTTATTTAATAGTTCATGTTCTCTATACCATTTACATGTTCACTGTAAGAGTCTCTTATGCTCTTTTATGGCTGGGAATATCATTAGCTGAATTGATGATAATCGTATTGATTAAAAGTGCTGATAAAAAAAGCAGAATTATATCAAGAGTTTTAAGCGTTGCATTCATGCTGACTCTGTTATTCAATACATTGGCAAGCGGCCTAATTATGCTAAAAGCTAATGATAAAGAAATTGAAGCTGCTGATTATCTATTGGTGCTAGGATATCAATTGGAAAACAATCAGATGACAGAGACATTAAAACTCAGATTGGATGAAGCAAAGGATTACATTGAGGCAAATCCAAATACTAAAGTCATACTTTGCGGAGGCATTACTGGAAATAATACAATTTCTGAAGCAAATGTTATGAAACAATATTTGGTTAATGAAGGAATTGATGTTTCAAGGTTAATATTAGAAGATGAGTCCACTGATACGATTGAAAATATAAAAAATGCCAAGAATCTAATTGAAGGCGGGGATAAGATAGTAGTTATTTCTAGTAATTATCATATTTATAGAGCAAAGGAAATATGTAGACAAGCAGGCCTCATGGTAAAAGGTAAAGGGGCATCAGCTCCATATGGTTTGATTATGAATCAATTATTATTTGAAAAACTGGGACTGTTAAAGCTCTTAACAAAAAAATAAAAATTCTTAGTGACAATGTGACTAAGAATTTTTTGTTTCTAGATTTCATTTACTTCTTCAATGGTTGGAATAGAACTGGCGGCCCCTTTTCTTTGGACGGTTATGGAGCTTGCTTTAGTAGCGATTTCCAGACATTGTTGAGGATTGAAATTTTGAGTTAGTCCATAGATGAAATAACCCATAAAAGTATCACCAGCCCCAACAGTATCAATTGCACTTACTTTTTTTGCTGGGCAGTGAAGTGTTTGTTGGTTGTCTGAATAATAAGCACCATTTGAGCCAAGAGTTAAGATAACATGGCTATTGGGAAACTTGTCAAGCATTTTCTGGAGAATTTCAGAACTATCTGTTTTGTTTGTCAATTGAAATCCTTCAACTTCATTGATGAAGAAATAATCAACATATTCTAATGGTTGGGTGTCTAGTTTCTTGTTGCAAGGTGAAGGATTAAGGAAGATTATCATTCCTTTTTCGTGAGCTTTAGTCATGATGTAATCTTGATTGTTTATTTCGTTTTGCATAATGATGAAGTCACCTTTAGAAAAGTGTTTCAACACCTCATCAACATGCTCCTTTCGAACACAAGCATTTGAACCTGGATAAACAAAAATACTGTTTTCTCCATTTTGATCTATTTGGATTATTGCGTGACCTGCCGCAACATCCTGTTTATCTAAAAATGTTGTGTCTACCTTATATTTGTTTAAAGCATCAACTAACAATTCACTGTTTTTTCCTAAAACACCAGCTAAATAAACTTGTTGTTTTGTTTTCGCAAGGGCAATAGAGGCATTTAAGCCTTTTCCACCAGCAACAACCTCATAACTATCAACGGTTAAGGTTTCTTTCGGCGCAACAATGTGTTCTAAATGATAATCGTGGTCTATGTTTAAAGAACCAAACACAAGTATTTTCATAAATATTAATTCTCCCTAATTCAATTATACATGATATAATTTTTAAAGACATAAGGAGGTTCATGAGATGAAATTATATAACACATATACTCTAAAGACTGAAGAATTCAAACCAAACATTCCAGGTAAGGTGAATATGTATGTCTGTGGACCTACTGTATATAACCATGCCCACATTGGCAATGCGAGACCAATTGTTGTATTTGATACTTTGAGAAGAGTGTTTGAGGCAGAAGGTTATAAAGTTAAATATGTTTCAAACTTTACTGACGTAGATGATAAAATCATCAACAAGGCTAAAGAAGAAGGAGTTAGTGAGTCAGAGATTACTAAGACCTACATAGATGCCTATAACGATGTACGTGCTTCTTTAAATACAATTCAATTAGATGCTACTCCAAGGGTTACCCAAACCATGGATGAAATAATTTCTTTCATAAAGGAAATGGTTGATAATGGGACCGCTTATGAAGTTGATGGAGATGTATATTTTAGTGTTGCTTCCATTCCAACATATGGCGAATTATCTCACCAACACTTAGATGATTTGATTTCAGGTGCTAGTGAAAGAGTTGACAACATGGAGGCAAAACGAAATCCACTTGATTTTGCTTTATGGAAAAAAACTGCAGATGGCATTCAATGGGATTCTCCTTGGGGCAAAGGGAGACCAGGTTGGCATACTGAATGTGTAGTCATGATTGGTAAGGAATTTGGTGGCGAAATGATTGACATTCATGGTGGAGGCAGAGATTTAAAATTCCCTCATCATGAAAATGAAGTAGCTCAATCAGAGGCTGTTAATCATCACCATTTAGCTAACTATTGGGTTCACAATGGAATGCTTGATTTGAATGGCGGCAAAATGAGTAAGTCATTAGGCAATACTTTGTTAGCGAAAGATGTTATTGCTGAACTGGGACCAAATTTAACTAGATGGTTCTTGTTATCAGTTAATTATCGCGATACTTTGAATTATTCTGATGAAACATTAGAGGTAGCACGTAAAGAAGTTGAAAGAATTTCTCAAGCTTTGCGACAAAGCGAAGTTAAGGCACAAATCGAAGGTCAATCTTTAGAAGGAGAAATTGATGAGGATTTGTGGCAACAATTCCTAACGGCAATGTCCGATGATCTAAATACTCCAAATGCTTATAAGGCTATTTTTGACACTATCAAAGAGTTGAATCAAACACTAAGAAGTAAAGAGATTGACTATGCAAGATTGGCAAGTTTATATCAAACGGTTCATAAACAACTAAGCATATTAGGAATCTTTATTGAAGCAATTACATTGACAGCCGAAGATAGAGAGATATATCAAAAATGGAATGCGGCAAAAGCGGAAAAAGATTTTGAAACAGCAGATAAGTACCGTGCAATCTTACAGGAAAGACACATAATATAAGGGAATAGCCCTTATATTTTGTTATAATGAAAACATGAAAGAGTACAGTAGTTTAGTCTTAGCATACATTGGTGATGCCCATTACAGCTTAACCGTTAAAAGGCATCTAATTGAAAAAGATCTTAAAGTCGATCAATTGCAGAAGCATTGCAATCAATACGTCAGTGCGAAAGCTCAAGCAGCTGCCATTGATCATCTTTTGAATAGCAACGTTTTATCGGAAGATGAAATCGATGTTTATAAAAGAGGAAGAAATGCCAAAAGCCATAAAGCACCTAAAAATACAGATGTTGTGACTTATCACAAATCCACTGGATTTGAGGCTTTATGGGGATATCTTTATTTGGGGCAAAAATGGGAAAAGCTAGAGCAAATCTGGAGCTTAATTGAAACCATGGGAGGTGATTAATGTGACACAATACATATATGGGAAGAATGTTGTGAATAACATGCTTAAGCATAAGCGTGATATTAAAGTTCTATACGTTCAAGAAAGTCACAAAAATGATCCTCTTGTACAATTAGCCAATAAACAGGGCTTAATGGTAAAACAGTTGCCAAGGAAAGAAATGGATAAGCTTGTTTCAGGTAATCATCAAGGATATATTGCCCAAATTCAAGAATATAAAACATATGATTTAGCAGAATTATTGGAATGTATTCCTTCAAGCAAGACCCCTTTGTTGGTGGCGTGTGATGAGCTAAAAGACCCACAGAATCTTGGTGCCATTTTAAGAACAATGGCATGTGTTGATGGAGATGGGGTTATTATCGAAAAAAACCGTAGCGTTTCATTGAATGCTACAGTTGCGAAAGTATCAGTTGGCGCCATTGATACCATAAAGGTAGCACAAGTAACCAATCTATCTCAAACACTCAAGCAACTTAAAAAAGAGGGCTATTGGATTATTGGGACCGATGTTAATGAAGCCCAAGATTACAGGCAGCTTGACTATAATATGCCAATTGTATTAGTGATTGGCTCGGAGGCAAGTGGCATGCGCAGGTTAGTGGCTGAAGAGTGCGACTTTAAAGTAAAAATACCAATGCATGGTGAAGTAGGATCTTTAAATGCTGCAGTAGCATGTGGGGTACTGCTTTACCAAATATATTCACAACGTTTTCCTTTGAAATAAAGGAGAAATATTATGAAATTAAATGAATATGAGCTTCTTTATCTAGCAAGACAAAATGATGAAGAAGCTTTTAAGCAGTTATTAGAGTTGTATACTCCGATGTTTTATAGTCTTTATAAGGAAGTGCATAGGTTTGGCGATACTTTTACTTCTGAAGATGCATTACAAGCAGGCTCAATAGCTTTAAACCATGCAATCTACTGTTACCGCGAAGATAAAGACATGGCTTTTCATAATTTTGTTCGAATGTGTGCCAAGCGTGAAATGCAATCATGGCGAAAAAGAGAGATGGCAAACACATATTTCAATAACGAACCAGTTTTATCACTCGATTACGAATTGCGTGATAGTAATGGTTTAAAGTATTTGGATGCGACCATTGTTAATTCACGAAAAGATGATGTTTCAATAGTAGCAACTTCACAGTGCATTATTGACAGTATTTTCAAACTCTATCCCAAGGATACTGCTGAAGGGAAAATATTATCTTTAAGATTACAAGGTTATAGTTATAGAGAAATTTCAAGGATTTTGAACATATCAACTAAGCGTGTTGACAACATTTATAATAGGCTTAAAAAGAAATTGCGATACTTGTTTGACTAATATATTTCTTTTATGTTAAAGTATTTAAGCAACTGAAAGGAGTTTTCGTAGTGAGCGAGAAGGTAATATTGACTTGTACGGAATGCCTATCAAGAAATTACACTACTACTCGAAACAAGAAGACTCATACAGAACGTCTTGAACTAAATAAATATTGTAAGAAGTGTGGAAAGAAAACACTTCATAAAGAGACTAAGTAGGTGATTTAAATGGCACAATCAAAGGAAAAGTTAGAAAGAAAAAAACAAAGGGCAGAAACTAAAGAAAAAGAGCTACCTGAGGTACCTATTCAGTTAAAATGGTTTTCATTTGAAGGCATAAAGACTGAAGTTAAGCGTATTAGGTGGATTAAACCTGCTGAATTATTAGAGAGTACAGGTAAGGTCTTATTGTTCTGTGTTCTATTTGGTGTGTTCTTTGTGGTTTGTGATTTAGCAATTTCTAAATTATTGTTGATGTTAGGAGTGGGAGCATAATGACAGAGCAAGAACCTAAGAGATGGTATGTAGTTAATACATATGCCGGCCATGAAAATCGTGTTAAAGATAATCTAGAACGTCGTATTAAAACTATGGGAATGGAAGACAACTTATTCCAAATTGTCGTAGCTGAGGAGACTGAAATAGATTACAAGAACGGTAAGAAAATTGAAAAAACCAAGAACTTGTTCCCAGGTTATATCTTTGTAGAAATGATTATGTCAGATGATGCTTGGTATCAAGTTAGAAATACTCCAGGAGTTACAGGATTTATTGGATCAAGTGGTGGTGGAGCAAAACCTTTACCAGTTGCTGAAGAAGAAATCCAAACTATTTTGAGAAAGCTTGGCATGAGCGAACAAAAGATAGTTGTTAACTTCCAGGTTGGTGATAGGGTTAAAATTCTTTCTGGCCCATTCGCAAATGTTGAAGGAACCATTGAATCAATGAATGATGACAATGAAGTCGCAACAGTTTTAACAATTATGTTTGGTCAAGAAACTCCAACCGAAATATCCTATATGGATTTAGAAAAGGTTGATTAAAAAACAAAACATCTAATCGATGCTGATTAGATGTTTTTTTTTAAGATAACTCATATAGGCGGTTTTTTATTGTTTCTATTTTTTGGATTGTATTGGACACATTAGTAATTGCTGTACCAATTTTTTGCTGCACCAACATATCGGTAAAGATGTTATCAAAAAGATAATCAGAAATTCCCAAAAAACTTTCTGAATCGATTTCGATGTTATCGGCTTTTAAGTAACCATCAAAACTACCCAATAATTGATTGATGTATTTTTTAGCTTGATATAGCTCAGCTTGAGCTTGTTCCATTTTGTCTCTTTTAATCATTGTGACAAACAATCCACCGCCAAAAATGTCGACCAATCCCCAGTTTTTAGCTTTACGCAATAATTCCAATGATTTATATAAGTGCTCTAAAGCATACTCTGCTGACTTTATTGCATCCCAATTGTTATGTCCAAATACTTCACTCATTGTTATTCCTACCTTTACATCCACCATTATACAACAGTTGTGTTAGAATTACATTATTGGAGGCTTACTATGGTATTAAGATGTCCTAAATGCCAACAGGAGTTAACTCGTGATTTCGATTGGCATTGTGTTAACAATCATCATTACGACATCGCCAAAGAAGGCTATGTTAATTTGGTATTGGCCAATCAGAAACATAGCACAAATCCTGGTGACGATGCTTTATCATTGAAGTCGCGTCAACAGTTTTTGTCCCATGGTTATTATCAGCCTTTGGCTGAAGAAATATCAAAAATTGTTGTTAAGTATTTGGATGATGGAGATAGTTTTCTTGATGCTGGTTGTGGCAGTGGTTATTATCTCAATTATTTAGTTAACAACTGCACAAAGAAACTCAATTATTATGCTGTTGATATAGCAAAAAAAGGCGTAGCTATGTGCGCAAAGATGAACCCTGAGACAATTTGTTTTGTGGGAAATGTTTTTCATTTACCGATTGTTGATGGTAGTTTAACTGGTTTAATGAGCGTCTTCACCCCTTACAGCAGTGAAGAATTTTCAAGAGTAGTAAAAGATGGTGGCTATGTGATTGCGGTTTCTCCAGGAGAGAAGCACTTGATTGAGATGAAAGAGATTGTTTATAAGCAAGTATATACCAATGAAGAAACAGGTTATAAACTAGATGATTTTACTTTGATTGAAAGAAACAAAGTAACTTATGTTGTTACATTGGAGAAACAAGAAGATATTGAGACATTATGGCGAATGACACCTTATTACCATACAACCTATATTGGCGATAGTGAAAAACTGTTAAACTACAAGCAATTGACAGTCACTTGTGATTTTTTGGTAAGTGTTTATAAAAGGGGTGCAAGATGAGAAAGATATTGATTCTTTTTGTTCTATTGTTTCTTTGCGCTTGTCAGCAAACACAAACTATGAAATATGTAGCGGTGTTGGAGAACAATCAAAATGACCGGGCAGCTATACTTTTTATGGATGAAAATTATGGACAGATTAAGTCTATAGACATAGATTTTCCAAATGATGTTCTTTTTACTGACAGAGCCGTATATTATTCAACAGATGCCACAACTTATCAGGGTTATTTATATTCCAATTTTGAAAAAAGCGATAGTTTTAAAGTTTCTGGATACTTGATGCATCATGATCCTAATACATGTACTATCGTGTTTGAACAAAACAAATTGGTTTTTTTGAAAGATAATGTAGTGCTTGCTGAATACCCATGGCAAGAAATTTCAATGTTTAGGATTTTCGGGGATAAGCTATACACCATCAGTTTGAATAGGTTAATTATCTTCGACTTAGCAACAACAAAAATAATTAATGAAGCTACAGTTACAGACTCATCTTTTTATTCGATGACTGAAATAGATGGAAATTTATATTTAACGGATGATTTTGGTTATGCTCAAATTAAAGATAACGAAATAGTTAATACTTTTCTTTATCCCAAAACATTTGATGCGATACAAGCGACCGTTGATGATAGATTGACAGTGGTAGAGGATGGGGAGATAGCTGTTTACAATGTTACTTTTGACAAATATCAAATGATTTTAACAGCGAATTATGATGAGGAGTATTTAAACCCAATTGACTTTGAAAAACTGTTGAGTGATTGGTATCAAAAAGGTTATGAAGTAGCATACTTTAAAAGCTACTAGGTGAAAGAATATGGAATTTAAAGCGATTGCATTTGACTGTGATGGAACATTGACTGATATCAAAAGTGGCGAGTTTATAGCAAGTTCAAAAGAAGCAATTAAGGAATTAAGAAACAATGGGTATATAGTCATCCTGGCAACAGGAAGGCCTTTCCATTCAACAACCCATGTACGGGAAGCTGGTTTCGAATTTGACTATTATGTCGTTAGCAATGGGCATTTAATTGCGGATAAAAATGGAAGAACTATCCATCAAGAGTTTTTTGAAAAGGAATTGTTTGATGGTATAAACGATTTTTGTGAAGAACAAAACTTAGGCTTGTTTTGGAAGTTTGAAGATGGTTCATACATCTACAATGATCATCCACAAATGAAGGAAATATTTAAAAATCTAAAACATTTTTACTATGGGAAATATTATGACTCGAGTGTTTTGCCGAATTCTGGAGCCTTGGTTGGTGTTGAAAAAGACCGACAAGTATTCATGGAAAAGTTTGGAGGGAAAGTTGAATGTGTTGATGGCGGGGTGTTGTTATATGATGTTAATAAACTTGGTGTCAGCAAGAAAAACGGACTAGACTATTTGATGAAACTACTAAATATTGAAGCTAAAGAACTTTTGGCGTTTGGTGATAGCGAGAACGATGTTGAGATGTTGGAGTATGCTGGGTATTCAGTTGCTTTAGGAGATGGAATGCAATCTTGTAAAGAGGCAGCTGACTACATTACGGAAGCTACAACAGATGATGGTGTGCTGAAGGCTTTAAAATATTTAAAATTATTGTGATTGTCATACAAAAACTACATATATTTATGTTAAAATGAGTAAGTGTTTTGGAGGGAAATTTACTTATGAACAGGGTTGCTTTTGATAATGATTTATACATAAAACTACAGTCATCAAAAATCATGGAAAGGGTGAACCGCTTTGACAACAAACTTTATCTCGAATTCGGCGGAAAACTATTTGATGACATGCACGCTTCAAGAGTGCTACCTGGCTTTGAACCAGACATCAAAGTGAAGATGTTGATGGAACTAAAAGAGAAGGTGGAAATCATCATCGTCATAAATGCACATGATATTGAAAAAAGCAAACGTAGAAATGATTTAGATATAACTTACAACCAAGATGTTCTAAGGTTAATTGACGCTTTCACTGGCATTGGCTTATATGTAAGCAGTGTCGTCATCTCTCAATATGTATCTTTGACCCCTGTTGACAATTTTAAACATCAATTAGAAAAATTAGGAATTAAAGTTTACCTCCATTATGAAATATCAGGATATCCTTCAAATGTTGACTTGATTGTTTCTGAAGAAGGATATGGCAAAAACGAGTATGTAGAAACCACCAGACCTTTGGTTGTTGTTACAGCACCTGGTCCTGGTAGTGGCAAGATGGCAACTTGTTTGTCACAACTATACCACGAACATAAACGTGGGGTTTTAGCAGGTTATGCTAAATATGAAACCTTCCCAATATTTAATCTACCATTAACCCATCCAGTAAACTTAGCATATGAAGCTGCTACTGTTGATTTGGATGATGTTAACATGATTGATCCATATCATCTGGAAGCATATGGCATAACTGCTGTTAACTATAACAGGGATGTTGAAAGCTATCCAATCCTTTCCAGAATCTTAAAACAGATTACAAATGAAGAAGTATACCACTCACCAACAGATATGGGAGTAAACATGTGTGGTATGTGTATTTCTGACGATGAAGCTGCCAGAGAAGCAAGTAACGAGGAAATTATCCGTAGATACTATCAAGCTTTAGTGGATGTTAGACTTGGCTTGATGGATGACAATGTCATTGAAAAAATGGACAATATAATGAATAAAGCAGGAATTGCTCCTTCTGACAGGAAGTGTGCAGTTGCAGCTAATGAGAAGGCAGAAAAGACAAATGGACCAGCAGTAGCTATTGAATTAAACGATGGAACAATTGTTACAGGTAAGAACTCATCACTATTGGGTGCTGCTAGTGCCGCTTTGATTAACGCTTTAAAAGAACTAAATCATTTTGATGATGCGACCATGTTGTTGTCACCTAATATCATTGAACCAGTTCAAAGATTAAAGGTTGATTATCTAGGAAATAATAATCCAAGACTTCATATTGACGAGGTATTGGTTGCGATTACAATTTCTGCTCAAATGAACCCTGTAGCAGATAAAGCAATAAAGAGTTTACCACTGTTAAAGGGAACACAAGCACATTCAACTGTTATTTTGTCGCAAGATGATGCGAACACTTTAAAAAAACTAGGAATCATGTTGACGTGTGAGCCAAACTATCAAACAAAGAAGCTATTTCATGCTAAATAGCATTGTCAAAATGTAAGTTATTTAAGTACTTTATTTTTGTTCTTGACACATATAATAATATTTTTGTAATATATTACTGCTACGCTGTAGCAGTTTTATTGTGGAAGAATGAGCAACCATTTGTACCACGACATAAACAATAAGGAGGTCCGTTTATGAAGAGAGTTGCGAAAGTTTGTAAGCTCCAATTCGAAGCGGGTGGAGCAAGACCAGGACCAGCCCTAGCATCTGCAGGCATTAACATGCCTCAGTTCTGTCAAGCATTCAACGATGCTACAAAAGATAGAATGGGTGATATCGTTCCGGTTGTAATTACCGCTTATGAAGACAAATCATTTGACTTTGTCTGCAAAACTACTCCTGCTGCAATCTTATTAAAGAAAGCTGCTGGTGTTGCTAAAGCTGCTGGCAACCCTAAGTCAGAAAAAGTAGGAAGTATTACAGAAGCTCAATTAAGAGAAATCGCAGAATACAAGATGCCAGATCTTAACTGCAATGATGTTGAAGCTGCAATGAAAGTTGTTGCTGGAACAGCTCGTAATATGGGCATCACAATCGAAGGATGGGAATAAGAAATGGCTAAACATGGTAAGAAATATGTTGAGGCAGCAAAATTAGTTGATAAGACTAAATTGTATTCCATCGAAGAAGCAGCTGAATTATTGAAGAAAATTAGTTATGCAAAGTTTGACGCTTCAATCGAAACTTGTTTCAGATTGAACGTTGACCCAAGACATGCTGACGAACAAATCCGTGGAGCAATGGTATTGCCTCATGGAACTGGCAAAAGTCAAACTGTTCTAGTAATCACTCAAGGCCCTAAAGAACAAGAAGCAAAGGATGCTGGCGCTGACTATGTTGGTGGTAAAGATATGCTAGAAAAAATCCAAGGTGGATGGTTCGACTTTGATGTCATCGTAGCAACACCTGATATGATGGGAGAACTTGGTAAGTTAGGTAAGATTTTAGGTCCTAAAGGTTTAATGCCAAACCCAAAAACAGGCACAGTTACAATGGATGTAACAAAAGCTATTGAAGACATAAAGAAAGGTAAGGTTGAATACCGTACCGATAAAGAAGGTAACATCAATGTTATGATTGGTAAAGTTTCTTTCTCAACAAAACAAATCGTTGAGAATTGGCAAGCCATCTATGATGTTATTCTAAAAGCAAGACCTGCTGCAGTTAAAGGTACATACATGAAAAATGTAGTTCTAACAAGCAGTATGGCACCAAGCATTAAGATAGATCATGCTATCTAATTAAACTTAAGATTGTCACAATATACCATAGACAGTAACGACCGTAAGGTGTAAAAAAGTTACCGAGGTAGATAGAAATCTATATTTGATTTTTTGAACCCGCTTTGTCTATGATTAAGCGGGTTTTTATTTCTGGTATATTGACACAATATATAGAAAGGAAGGACATTATGAATCAAACGATTCTACAGCAAAAACAAGAACTTGTTGAAGAAATTAAAAACAAGATTGAAAACGCTGGTTCAACAGTTGTGGTTGAGTATCGTGGATTGACAGTTGCTGAGATAACTGAATTACGTAGATCACTACGTGAAGAAGGTTGCGAAATGATTGTTTACAAGAATTCGATGACACAACGTGCTGTTGAAAAATTAGGCTACAATGATTTGTTAGAGTCTCTAACTGGACCTAATGCAATCACTGTAAGTGATGACCAGATTGCAGCTAGCCGTGTGCTAAGTAAATTTGCTAAGAAACATGAAAAGCTAGTCATCAAAGCCGGTATCGTTGATAGTAAAGTGGTTAATGCAAATGAAATTAAACAATTAGCTGCATTACCTGGTAAAGATGGTTTATTATCAATGTTCTTAAGTTGTTTGCAATCACCAATTAGTGCATTTGCACGCTCAGTACAAGCAGTTGCTGATGCTCAGCCTGCTGAAGAAGCTTAATATTAGGAGGAAAAATTATTATGGCAAAGATTAAACAAGAAGATATTTTAGCATTCTTAGAAGAAGCTACTATTTTAGAACTAAATGAATTAGTTAAAGCAGTTGAAGAAAAGTTTGGCGTTAGCGCTGCTGCACCTGTTGCTGTAGCTGCTGCTGCACCTGCTGAAGATGGTGCTGCTGCTAGTGGACCATCAGAAGTTACTATCTTATTAAAAGAAGTTGGTCAACAAAAGATTGCTGTTATCAAGGCAGTTAAAGAAGCTACTGGCTTAAGCTTAATGGAAGCTAAGACAATCGTTGACGCTGTTACACCAGATGCTCCTGGTACAATCAAAGAAAACGTTAAGATTGAAGAAGCTGACGCAATCAAGGAAGCAGTTGTTGCTGCAGGTGGCGTAGTAGAATACAAATAAGCAACACTCTCTAATTAAGCGAGTATTAAGTGGTGATTAAATAAATGAGCTATTATTTTACCAATGAACCTGGTAAAAAGCCCAACCGAAAGAAAATTAGCTTTCGGTTTTTGGGCAATTTAGAGACCTTCGTTTCTGATGATGGTGTTTTCAGTAAGTCTACTTTAGACTTTGGGTCTAGAGTGTTATTGGAAACAATCATCAACATTCCACTAAATGGAAAACTATTAGATTTAGGCTGTGGCTTGGGATATATGGGCATAATGCTTAAAAAGTACCAGCCACTCCTAAATGTAACTATGAGTGATGTTAATGAAACGGCAACTGCATTGGCAAAAGAGAATAGTGAGTTGTATCACCAAGATAATACCGTTGTCATGTCTGATGGTTTTGAAAACATTAAAGAAATGTTTGATTGCATTATTTGTAATCCACCTATCAGAACAGGCAAGAACAATATTTATCGGCTTCTAACGGATGCCATAAACCATCTAAATGAAAACGGAGTCATGTACATAGTGATAAGGAAGCAGCAAGGAGCTGCTAGTGCTATTAATTACTTAAACTCTATCGCTGAGACAGAAGTTATCAATAAGAAAAATGGTTATTGGATTATATGCGTTAGACTAAAAGAAAACAAATAAATATGATATATTGATTATAATGGGATAGTGTTTGCATTTTCCCATATTAGAGAGAGGAAGGGTGTTGTTAATGAGCAAAGAAAATACATACCGCCTCGTCCATAATGGCAAAAAAGCGGTACGTAGAGATTATTCGAAAGTAAGTGGAACCCTCGAACTTCCAAATCTCGTGGAGATTCAGACCAGTTCATTTGACTGGTTTAAAAATGAAGGCTTGCGTGAAGTGTTCGAAGAAATATATCCGATTGAAAACAGAGATGGAAATATTACTTTGAGGCTTATAGATTATAAGTTTGAAGAGCCTAAATATAGCGCAAATGAATGTAAGATTAGAGAACTGACTTATTCTTCACGCATTTACGCAACTATGGAATTAGTAATTGAGGACCCTGTAACAGGAGAAATCAGTACTAAAGAGGAAGAAGTATTCTTAGGTGAATTTCCAATTTTAACTCCAACAGGAACATTTATCATTAATGGTGCTGAAAGAGTTATAGTATCACAAATTGTAAGATCCCCAGGAGCATATTTCTCAATGGATATTGAGGATAAGACTGGTAAGGATATTTATAATTCTGAATTAATTCCTAGCCGTGGTACATGGTTAGAGTTTATGACCGACAGCAAGAAAACAAATGCTGGTCGTATAATCA
>CADBLN010000040.1 GCA_902795525.1 uncultured Erysipelotrichaceae bacterium
TAGGTAAGTCCATGATGGGACCGTTATCTATAATTGTAGCAGCTGGTTTGTTATTAGGTATCACTACTATTTTAACCAATGCTAGTTTAGTTGGAGAAGCATTTGCGAGTGCAGCAGGTGTTCAAGTTGTTGTTGGTGCAGTATCTGCATTAGTTGGAAAGGTATTTGGATTATTACCAGTTTTATTTGCGATTTCTGTTGCCACTGGTATGGTAAAAGAAGATAAGGAAATTGCAGGATTTGCAGTTGTTATCTGTTTCGTTTTATTCCACGTAATGCTTAACTACATGTTAGGATTAAATGGAATTACAGCTGAAAATACAGCTATTGATTATTTAACAAGTCATGGATCAACTACATTAGAGGCTTATCAAATTAATGCAGCTTATGACACACAATTAGGAATTTTCACTTATCGTATGGGTATCTTTGGAGGTATCGTTACTGGTTTATGGACAGCATTTATTCACAATAAATTCCATACACAAAAATTACCTGTAGCATTTAGTTTCTTTGCTGGTAACCGTTTTGTGCCAATTATGATTATCTTAACAGTACCATTTGTAGCAATCGTTTCGTACTTTGTATGGCCATTCTTCAGTATGTTGATTGATGGATTAGGAACTGTTATTAGTAAATCAGGACCATTTGGATTATTCTTATATGGATTTGCAGAACGTTTATTGATTCCTACTGGATTACACCACGTATTAAACCAATTGATTCGTTTCACTCCAGTTGGAGGAACTGCAATGATCGATGGTACAGTCGTATCTGGTGCATTAAATATTTTCCAAGCTGAATTAGTCACAAAAAATATGGATATGAGCGTTTTCCATCAAGCAACTCGTTTCTTGACTCAAGGAACTCACCCATTCATGATGTTTGGTTTACCAGGTGCTTGTTATGCAATGTACAAGACAGCTTATGCTAAAGAACAACCAAAAGTTAAAGGTATGTTATTAGCTTCTGCATTAACTTCATTCGCAACTGGAATCACTGAACCAATTGAATTCTCATTCATCTTTATTTCACCAATCTTATGGGTATTCCACGCATTTATGGCTGGTATGTCTTTCTTGATTATGTCTGTATTACAAGTTGGTGTTGGTAACGCTGGTGGAGGTTTCGTAGACTTATTTATCTTTGGAATCCTTCAAGGTACATATACAAAATGGTACTTCTGTGTTATCTTAGGAATTGTTTACTTCTTTGCTTACTACTTTGTATTCAAATATGTTATCGAAAAGAAGAATTTAAAAACTCCTGGTCGTGATGTAGAAGAAGCAGATGAAGAAGTTGTTCAAGTTGAAGCTAGTGAATTAGGTACAGCAATTTTAAAAGCTATTGGTGGTAAAGAAAATATTCGTGATATTGATAACTGTATTTCAAGATTAAGACTTATTTTAAATGATACTTCAGTAGTAGATGAGACTGCATTAAAAGCAACTGGATCTTTAGGTGTTATTCGAATTAATGATAATAATATTCAGGTTGTATATGGTCCAAAAGTAGAAGAAGCTACACATGCTTTAAAACAAGCAGCCGGTACATATAAATAATAATAACAAACTATCTATAAGTGTATTCTTATAGATATTTGTTTAGTTAAGGAGATTAGATTTATGGAAGTAAAATATGAAAATGTAAAATTACCAGAGTGCGATTGTACAAATGTTCCTGTGCAGTTAACAGATGAAACAATGCAGGAACGATTAAATAAAGTCTTAGATCGAATGAATCGTGAAAATTTTGATTCATTAGTGATTTATGCAGATTTAGAACACGGTAATAATTTTGAGTACTTGACAGGATTCTTACCTAGATTTGAAGAGGCACTATTAGTTTTAAATTCAAATGGTAACCACTATATGGTATTAGGAAACGAAAATTTGAACAAATCTTCAAAGGCAAGAATTCAGACTACACCCATTCATTGCCCATACTTTTCATTACCTAATCAACCTATGGATGTTCAAGAAGGGATCAAGGATATCCTAAAGCGCTGTGAATTTAAAGATGGCGCTAAAGTGGGTATTGTTGGATGGAAAAACTTTACTAGTAAATATGAGGATAATGCACAATTGTTTGATGTGCCATATTATGTTGTGGCTACAATTAAAGAGCTTGTGGGAAACAATGTATATAATGCGACAAGATTATTCATTGGAGAAAATGGGGCTCGTTGTACGAATAATGTAAATGAAATCGTTCACTATGAATTTGGTGCTGCCCTTGCGAGTGACTGTATTTTAAAAGCTATGAACCGTTTAGATGTTGGTGTTTCAGAAATGGAATTGGGAGATATCCTAAATGCATATGGACAAAAAAATAGTGTTGTAACAATTGCTGCAACAGGTCCTAGATTTATTAAGGCAAATATTTATCCAACCAATAACACTGTAAAATTAAAAGATCCAATTAGCTTATCTATTGGATATAAAGGTGGCTTCTCATCTAGAGCAGGCTATGCAGTGCATGACAGCAGTGAATTGGATGAATCTGTTCAAGATTATGTAGATGCATTAGTAAAACCATATTTTGCATCTGTAGCTGTATGGCTAGAAAAGATTCATTGTGGCATGCCAGGTGGCGAAGTTTATGATTTAGTTGAAGAAACAATGCCAAAGGCTGAATACAATTGGAGTTTATGCCCAGGACATTTGACGGCAGACGAAGAGTGGATGTCATCAAATATTTATGAAAATAGTCAAGAATTGGTTCAGAGTGGTATGTTGTATCAAATTGATATTATTCCATCAAAAGCGGGTTATGCAGGAACAAGTGCAGAAAGTTCAGTCTTATTAGCGGATGAGAATTTACGAAAACAAATTGAGCAGGAAGAACCGGAATTATGGAGTCGAATTCAAAAGAGAAGAGAGTATATTATCCATGAATTGAATATTCCATTAAATGATGATGTTTTACCAATGTGTTCAACCGTTGCCTATTTAAGACCATTCTTATTAAATAAAGATAAGGCGATGAAATTATGAGTCACAAATTAAATTCATTAAAGAGTTATATCTTGAATGCACTCGCATTTGTGTTTTCCTATTGTATGCCAATCGTAGGATTTGTAATTTTAGGATACGCATTGAAAAAGGAATTACCTCAAACAAGAATCTATGCTTCTTGTGGAATTCTTCTTGCCTTGTTAACGCAAATTGTTACAAGATTCATTTAATAACATGATATATCCCAAGTCAGAACGACTTGGGTTTTTTTTTATATATTAAGAAATTGGTTTCGTCATTTAA
>CADBLN010000041.1 GCA_902795525.1 uncultured Erysipelotrichaceae bacterium
GGGTTGATTGGGCTTGGAACTTCCCCACCAAGCACAATCCTCTGTTTAGCTTTTGCAGTATCTGGATCAGGAATTGGTATTGCCGATAATAATGCCGTGGTATATGGGTGCAGTGGTCTGTGATAAATATCATTGGATGGTCCACATTCCACCATTTGCCCTAAATACATAACACCAATTCGATCAGAGATATGCTTAACCATTGAGAGATCATGGGCTACAAACAAATATGACAGCCCCATCTCTTTTTGAATGTCTTTTAGTAGGTTAACTACCTGCGCTTGAATAGAAGCATCCAGAGCTGAGATTGGCTCATCGCAGACAATGAATTTTGGATTCACAGCCAAAGCTCTTGCGATTCCAACACGTTGTCTTTGACCTCCAGAAAATTCAGCTGGATATCTTCTGATGTGGTCAGGTTTCAATCCTACAATTTTTAATAACTCAACAACTCTGGCTTCACGTTCTTCATCTGTGTTGTAGATATTGTGAATTATCATTGGTTCTTTGATGATTTCACCAACTGTCATCCTTGGATTTAGTGAAGCATAAGGATCTTGGAAAATCATCTGCATGTTTTTTCTAAAAGAAATCAATTTTTTCCCTTTCAGCTTGGCAATATCATGTCCTTCAAACTCAATGCTGCCACTTTCAGGGTCATAAATCTTTACGATTGTTCTGCCTAATGTGGTCTTACCGCAGCCTGATTCACCAACTAATCCAAATGTTTCATTTTCCATAACATCAAATGAGACATCATCGACTGCTTTGACAATTTGTTTTGGGCTGAAGATACCTTTGGTGACATCGAAGTATGTCTTCAGGTTCTTCACGCTAAGGATTACTTTTTGTTGTTCACTCATTATTTCCTCACCGCCCTACTATCTAATAGCCAACATGCACATTGATGGCCTTCACTTATATCTGTAACTCCTGGTTCAAAATCTTTACAAACTTTCATCGCTTTTGAGCAGCGGTCCACAAATGGACAACCCTTTGGTGGATTCAATAAGTCTGGTGGAGAACCAGGAATTGGTGTTAAAACTTTTTCTTCATCATCTTCTGGATTAGCAATACAATTCAATAATCCTTCAGTATATGGGTGCTTTGGATTGTAGAAGATATCTTTATCACTGCCTATCTCAACAATCTTACCTCCATACATAATCGCAATACGATCACATAACTTAGCTACAACACCAAGATCATGTGTAATCATGATGATGGCTGAGTTACTGGTCTTCTTTAAATCTTCGATTAGTTCTAACACTTGAGCTTGAATTGTTACATCCAAAGCTGTTGTTGGCTCATCCGCAATGATTAGTTTTGGATTATTCGCCAGGGCTATCGCAATTACTATTCTTTGTCGCATGCCACCAGAGAACTCAAATGGATATTGAGTAATTCTTTTTTCCGGTGAAGGGATGCCAACAAGTTTTAATAATTCCAGAGCCCTTTGTTTTGCTTGTTCTCTAGTCATGTCAGTATGATTCAACATTGGTTCAATCAACTGAGTTTCAACTTTTAATACTGGATTCAAGAAAGTCATCGGATCTTGAAATATCATTGCCATCGAATTACCACGAATATCTTTCATGAAATTGTCATAGTCTTTTTGATTATTAAACTGTCCTCTTGAAATATCTTTCCCATCAAACTTAACTTCACCTGAAGTGATTAGTCCATTTTCAGCTAATAGACCAATTATGGAATACATCATCTGACTTTTACCAGATCCTGATTCACCTACAATTCCTAACGCTTCCTTTGCTTCTAACTTGAATGATACGTTGCGTACTGCTTGCACTTCACCACCATCTGTCCTAAAGACAGTACTTAAATTATTAACTTCTAATAATGCCATAACTGTCTCCTATCTACTTCTTGCTTGGAAGGCTTCACCAATACCATCACCCACGAAATTTAAGGCTAGAATCGTTAAGCTTATGGCTCCTACAGGCCAGATTATTTGTATAGGGTTTGTGAATAACAAGGCTCTACAGTCATTTGCTAACTTGCCCCAGCTTGGAATGGCTGGATTTAAACCTATACCAATAAAGCTTAGTGATGCTTCGGTAAAAATTGCTCCTGGAACCATCATTGTCAAAGAAACAATAATTGGTCCTAAGGCATTGACTACTAAATGTCTCAACAGAATTCTTTTATTACTTGCGCCAATAACCTTAGCGGCCAAGGCGAATTCCATTTCCTTTAATGACATGATTTGGGCTCTTACTTGTCTGGCCATGCCTATCCAGCTAGTCAAACAAATTGCCAACATCATTGACCCGACACTGTCCCCAAACACCAGTAGAATTAAGACGACATATATTAATGAAGGTACAGCGTAAATAATATCAATGATCCTCATCATAACCATATCTACCTTACCGCCTACATAGCCAGAAATCCCTCCATATAAGACTCCAATAACTAAGTTAATTGCGGCAGTAGAGAAAGCGATTGATAGAGATACTCTGGCACCATACATGACCCTGACAAATATATCTCTGCCTAATTTATCTGTTCCAAATAAGTGTTGTAAACTTGGTAAGGAATTACGATTCCCTAAGTCTTGGGTGTCAAACTGATATGGAGCAACCATAGGGGCCACAATGGCCAGGATAATCATGACTGCTAAGAAAACCAATCCGAATAAAGCTAATTTATTCTTCTTGAATCTATCCCATGCATCTTTCGCAAATGTCTTAATCGCAACTGCTATAAACTCAGAATTCTTTTCTTCTTCAGGCAGTTTTTCGAATAAGTCATCAGTTAATACTAATTTAGTTTCACTCATACTTTATCGCCTACTTTCCTAATTTAATTCTTGGGTCTACAATTGCTGCAACCACATCAGATACAAGGTTCATTACAATTACCAATGTTCCAAAAAGAATTGTGAGTCCCATGACCAATGTATAGTCACGGTTAGTAATACTATTAGTAAATTCTGCCCCTATTCCTGGAACAGAGAATAGTGTTTCAATTACCAATGAACCAGTAATCATACTTGCAAACATTGGACCAGCATATGTGATGACTGGCAACAATGCATTTTTTAAACCATGAACTATGATTGTTCTAGTTTCCTTATTGCCTTTACTTCTTGATAAAGTGATGTAGTCTTCATGCATAACATCTCTGATAGATGACCTAGTTAAACGAGTAATTGATGCTATTGGACCTAACGATAATGCCGCAACAGGCAATATGTAGTATTCAGGTCCCTGCAAGCCAACAATTGGCAACCACCCAAGCTTTACCGCAAATAGAATCATTATCAATAAGGCAAATAAGAAGTTTGGCAACGATACACCTAAAGTTGAAATAACAGTTATTACACTATTGACCCAACGGTGTTTTGCTAAAGCTGAAACAATTCCTAACAATAACCCAACCATCATTGAGAAGCAGAAAGCAATTGCTCCAAGTCTTGCAGTTACAGGGAATCGGAGGGCAATAATATCTGATACCTGTTTGCCTTTCTTAGAAATGGATTCACCAAAATCGCCCTTGACCGCATTGCTGATAAATATTAGGTACTGCTCAGGTAGCGATTTATCTAAGTGATACTTTTCTTTCAAAGCTTGATACGTCTCAGGAGCCATTACCTTATTATCCTGTTCAAAAGGATCGCCTGGCATAGCTCTTACGCCAAAGAACGTAATTGTAGAAAGTATTAACAGAGTAACAACGCCAATAATTAATCGTTTTCCGATATATTTAAGCATTATAATCCTCCTCCCCTAATATATAATTAGTATTTTATATGCATTTATGAAAACGTGTCAACTGTTTTTTCACAATTTTTACAAAAATTTACATTTTATGAAAATATTTTCATTTCATTACAATAAAAAAGCCTTTTCAGGCTATTTATGATAATTGACTGGTGAGGCAAATATCACATTTGGATATCTTCTATAGAACTCTTTCAGACTCATCATATAATTGAATCTAATCCCACCAACATCTATGTTTCCTTCACTTATCCAAATGTTCTTTCCATCAAAAGCTTCCACAAATCCAGTGTGACCATACTTGTTGCGATCATTCCCTGTGGTTGAAAATGTAGCACCTGGAAATGGCACTGTAGTGATTTGAAACCATGTAGGATGGGCCCGGACAATCTCTTGAGCATGTAGACAACCATTACCCACAGCTCCTGAATCATAACCATATACTTCAAAAAACCTAGCCCAAGCAAATGTAGTGCATTGGTAATAATAGTCACCATTAACTTCATAGAAGCCATTACCACCACCGATAGTCCTATACCTTTCCCAAATCTCACTGTTCAATGGCTCATATAACTCCGTATATAGATTGTCATACTCACATTCAATTATGTGATAATCCTTTAAGCCGTAATCTAAGATGGCATTACGATGGTAAAAATAAGAATATAGGAAATCATAATCTTCTTTATGAAAACGAAACAGCTGGCTATCATTTAAGTTCTCAATGTCTTTAGCATAACTTGCCCAGACATCTTTTGCCTTGCCTTTAAAATCATGCATATAAAGGACTGTCAAAGACTGCAGCTTTGCCAGTTGCTCCTTGTTTAAATAGGAAACATCCTCTAGTTCCTTTTCTTCCTTCAAAAATATGTCTATATCCTTATCTTGTATGTAATAAGGGGTAACTAGGACATTATCAGTTTTCTGAATGCTTCCAGCACGCAAAAAAGTATAAGTATCCTTATAGTATTGATAACCAAAGTATCCTCCACAAATTATTATCGTCAACAACAATAGTCTTAAAAACAATTTCATATAACAATTATATCATGATAGAATTAACTCGGTGATTAAGATGAATAAGGGAATTATTTTTGACATTGATGGAACATTATGGAATTCCACAAAGACTGTATTAAAGGCGTGGAATCTTGCGTTAGATGAAGCTGGTTTAGATGCGATAAAAATGGAAGATGTTTTATCTTGCATGGGTTTAACTGGACAACAAATTGCCGACAAACTATTGCCTGAGCAAACACAAGAAACAAAAATGTCCATTCTACAAAACTGCTTCAACATAGAGCATCAGTTATTAGAAAACGAAGGTGGCGAATTATTCCCTTATGAAAAAGAGGTTTTAGAAGAATTAGCTAAAGAGTATCCTTTGTTTATACTCACCAATGCTGGTCCAACATACATAGAACTGTTTTTAAATGACAGTAAATTATCTTCATTTTTCACAGACAGTTTATCTCATGGTGAAAATGGTAAGTCAAAAACCGAAAACATAAAAATCCTAATGGAAAGACATCATTTAGAAAATGCTGTATATGTTGGCGACACGCGGGACGATCAAATATATTCGCAAAATGTTCCTGTCCCATTCATTTTCGCTTCATATGGTTTTGGAGAGGCCATCGATCCTGAATACTCCATTAATGATTTAAGCGAACTTCCAAAGTTAATTAAAAGCATTCTTTAATAAGAATGCTATTTTTTTATAATTGTTCCAGTTTGCCCCTTTAAGGCTTGTGAAGCTTTTTCTAATGATGTGATTAGTGCCTCACCATCACTATTGTTTAAAAAGTCTATGCAGGCTTCTACCTTAGGAAGCATACTGCCAGCAGCAAAGTGACCTTCACTGATGTAACGTGTTGCTTCCTCAACACTCATTTGGGCTAAGTCTAATTGATTAGCTTTATTATAGTTGATGGATACTTTATCTACAGCAGTAAGTATTACCAACATGTCGGCTTTGAGATTGCTTGCCAGCAGTGAACTAGCCCTATCTTTATCAATAACACTTGCAATTCCTCTATACTTGCCTTTTTCCTCGACAACTGGAATGCCGCCACCACCAACAGTAATAACAATATTTCCTGCTTGAAGTAATTGTTCCACTAAAGGAAGCTCGACAATTTTAATTGGTTTTGGTGAAGGAACAACCCTGCGATAACCTCTGCCCGCATCTTCAACAAAAGTGTAGCCCTTTTCTTTTGAAATGGCTTCAGCTTCTTCCTTACTGTAAAACATTCCAACAGGTTTGGTAGGTTTTTGAAAAGCGGAATCATTCGCATCTACGACAACTTGAGTTACTATCGTTGCACAGTTCTTATTTATCCCTCTGCTAATTAGTTCATTTTGGATGGCTTGTTGAAGATGATAACCAATATATCCTTGAGTCATAGCGCCGCATTCTGGAAAAGGCATGCTTGGTGTACCACCACCATTGTTGCTTGAAAAATCCATCGCCAAATTAATCATGCCAACCTGCGGGCCATTGCCATGACCAATAACAACTTCAAAACCATCCTCAACTAAATCTACAATCGTCTTAGCTGTTTCATTAACTAGTCTTAATTGCTCTTCCGGAGTATTGCCTAAAGCATTGCCTCCTAAAGCTATCACTAATCTTTTTGCCATACTATTTTAATGTGGCATACATAACAACTTTAATTGTATGCATTCTATTTTCAGCTTCTTCAAATACTTTTGATTGTCGTGACTCAAAGACTCCATCAGTAACTTCCATTTCTTTTAAACCATATTTCTCGTGAATCTTTCTTCCTACAGTAGTCTTTAAGTCATGGAAGCTTGGCAAACAATGTAAGAATATTGCATCATCACTGGCATTCTTCATAACTTCCTTGGTTACTTGATAAGGTTTCATTTCTTTGATTCTCTTTTCCCACAAAGATTCATCTTCTCCCATTGAAACCCAAATGTCAGTATATATAACGTCAGCATCTTTAGTTCCCTTTTTAACATCATCAGTTAAAGTTATGGTGCATTTGTTTTCTTCAGCTATTTCCTTACAAGTCTTAACCAGTTCCTTATCTGGCATATTTTCCTTAGGACCGCAAGCAACAAAGTTAATTCCAAGTTTAGCGCAAACAACCATCAAAGAGTTGGCAACATTATTACGTGCATCACCCATGAATACCAGAGTTTTTCCTTTATGCCCACCAAAGTATTCATCTATTGTCAAAACATCTGCCAACATTTGAGTCGGATGAAATTCAGTAGTTAACCCATTCCAAACAGGAACTCCTGCAAATTCAGCTAATTCCTCCACAATTTTTTGGTCAAAGCCACGATATTCAATCCCATCATACATTCTTCCCAAAACCCTGGCGGTGTCAGGTATGGATTCCTTATGTCCCATTTGTGATGAATTAGGGTCCAAATAAGTTACGCCCATTCCTAAATCATAACCGGCAACTTCAAAAGCACAGCGTGTTCTTGTTGATGTTTTTTCAAATAGAAGAACAATGTTTTTACCTTCCAAATAACGATGAGGGACACCTGCCATCTTTAACCTTTTAAACTCTTTTGACAAATCTAAAAGATATTCAATCTCTTCTGTTGTGAAATCTAATAATTTTAGAAAACTTCTACCACATAAATTTTTTGACATATATTTCTCCTTTATTCTCGCCACAACGGCATACTCATACATCTAGGACCACCCCTACCGCGTGATAATTCAGCTGAAGGAATTGTCAGAACTTTTAAACCATTTTCTTGTAAGATCTTGTTGGTGATATCATTTCTTTCATATGTGACCACTACACCAGGAGCAACGCACAAGGTATTAGAACCATCGTTCCACTGTTCCCTTTCACTAGCAATCATATTATCACCACCACATTTTATTAATTCAACATTTGCAATACCAAGTTTGTCAGACAATACCATCTTAATGTCTTCACCATGCTTTACGACTTGGATTTGATTATCACATTTACTTACCTCATATATGACAACGTGTTCCATGATGCCAGGATGAATAACAAACTTA
>CADBLN010000042.1 GCA_902795525.1 uncultured Erysipelotrichaceae bacterium
ACTGCATGCAAATGAGGTCACCTTTGCGGATGATGTCTTAATTTCTAGTAGTAATGCCGTTGCTGGTTTTACTGGCCCAATTAACTTAAAGAATTGTAAGGTTGTCATTGATGAAGAACTGCTTCACAAGAAAAACTTTGTAATTGGAGCTAACAAAGAGAACTATCACTACATTAACGCTAACGTAAAAGATATATCATATGATGTTGTTGGAGACATCAGCAATGTAGTAGAGGGAGATAAATGTCCTCAATGTGGTGGAACAATCCATTTCAAAAAAGGAATTGAAATTGGTAACACCTTTAAATTGGGAGATAAATATTCAAAAGCTATGAACCTTTACTACCAAGACGCTAATGGTCAATTGCAACCTGTCATTATGGGATCATATGGAATTGGTGTTGGTAGAACAATGGCAGCTGTTGTTGAGCAAAGCCATGATGATAATGGTATTATATGGCCAATCTGTATCGCACCATATAAAGTCGGTATTGTTGTTATAAATAATTCTGATGAAACTCAAATGACTCTAGCAAACAAGCTTTACAATAAATTCATGGAATGTGGAATTGAACCTATCATGGATGATCGAGATGAAAGAGCTGGCGTCAAATTTAAAGACATGGAGTTAATCGGCATTCCAATGCGAATAACAGTTGGCAAATTAGCTAGCGAAAACAAAGTTGAGTTTAGATTGAGAACAGATAATGAAAACCAAGAATTAACAAGTGAAGAAGCCTTCGATAAAGTCATTGAATTATGCAAATAAAAACCATTTCAGCCGTAAACTGAAATGGCTTTTTTATTCGATAATCTCTAATGCTTTGCTCACTTTATTTAAAACTTCACATCCATCTTTGGTAACCAAAACTAAATCCTCAATTCTAACCCCAAAGTTATTTGGTAAATAAACCCCTGGTTCAATTGAAAATATCATACCTTCTTTAGTAATGGCATCATTGGCTCCACTGACATCCCCCTTCTCATGAACAACCGTCCCAATAAAATGTCCAAGCCTATGAGTAAAATACTCTCCATAACCAGCCTGTTTAATCATATTTCTAGCTGCTCCATCAATATCACTGAATTTAACTCCTGGTCTAATTATGCTTTCAGCACATTCATTCGCACTTCTTACCAAATCATGGACCATTCTTTGATGTTCTCCAGCATACTTATAGAAATAACTTCTTGTCATATCTGAACAATAACCATTTTTGATACAACCAATATCAAATAAAACAACGTCGCCTTCTTTTAATACTGTCGCATCTGGTTCATGATGAGGATCAGCAGCATTAGCTCCAAAGGATACTATGCTAGGAAAGCTATTACCTTCACAACCCATATTAAGATATTCTTGATCAATGAATCGTGCTAATTCTAATTCTGTTATCCCTGCTTTAACTTGAGCTTTTGCTTTCTCCATTACGCAGTCATTTATACGGCTCGCTTCCTTCATTAGTTCAATTTCTTTTTCATCTTTAATCGCTCTAACATCATCAACACAATCACTTCCTAAAGCAATCCTCAAGCCAGGGTTCTTTGCAATCAAAGGAATCAAAAACTGAGCTGGCCATTGTTTATCAATCCCCAAAACTTTAGTCTTATCAATGTATTCAGAAATCAACTCGATTTGATTATCACTATCACCATATCTAACAACTTCAAATGGAATAGCTGGTATTTCAAACATATGATTAGCAAACATTACGTGCCAACCATCGTGTCTAATTAAAAAAGCATATAACCTTTCTCCTGGATAAACAGACACACCTGTCAAATACTTAATGCTGGTTGCATCACTAACCAATAATTGAGACAAATGTCTTTTATTCATTTCTTTTATAACTCGTTCAATTCGATTCATAAAACACTACCTCACTATTTATACTTCTTAAGCATTTCTACTTCAACATTCTTAGGAACAAAAGCAGAAATATCCCCATGATTTTTTGCTATTGTTTTTGCGGTTGAACTCGACAAGAAAGAATACTGAGGTTTTGCTACTAAAAATACAGTGTGAACATTTTCCGCAAGAGTCATATTAGCAGTAGCCAGTTGCATTTCATATTCATAATCGGTAACTGCCCTAATGCCTCTAACAAGAACACTAGCACCAATTTTTTGGGCAAATTCCACTGTTAAACCGTCACCTATGCAAACACTTACGTTTTTGTATCCCTTGATGGCTTCTTTAACCATATTCAGCCTTTCTTCCAAACTGAAAGTACCAACCTTTTCGTCATTTGACATAATGACAATAACTAATTCATCAAAAACAGCACTTGCCCTTTCTATAATGTCTAAATGACCATAAGTAATAGGATCAAAAGATCCAGGATAAATTGCTTTCATAATTACTCCTTTCGAATATATGTAACTTTGCTAATGCCATAACTAGCACTTTTTTCAACATATAATGGTTTCTCAACTGCAAAGCTTGTCTGCTTATGAGTTTCAACTACAATTGTTGAGTTATCCTTTAAAATATCCAATTCAACAATCTTATTTAACAAATCTGTAAGTCGTTCAAAATCATATGGTGGATCAAGATAAATAAGGTCAACCTTTTCAACCATCTTATTTAAGGCAGTTTGATAATCACAATTCCAAATCTCAACTCTTTCTTTAACTCCTAAGCTATTAACATTCTCCTCAATCACTTTGCAAGCTTGTTTGCTTTTGTCTACCAAAAACGCTCTATCAAAGCCCCTTGAGAGCGCCTCCAACGAAATGGAACCGCTGCCCGAAAACAAATCAAGAATTACACCTTTGTCAAAGTATGGTCCCAATCTACTAAAAATCGCCTCTTTAACACGGTCAGTAGTTGGCCTTGTGGCATTCCCTGGTAAACCCTTAAGAATCCTACTGCGAAACTCACCAGCTATTATTCTCATTATCTTGCTCTTTCATGTTATGCTTATTAATTATGTTTTGGCAGATGCCAAATAAGGATAGTACACTTATCATTGAGGTTCCTCCCCTAGATAACATTACTAAAGGGACCCCAGTTAATGGTATGAATGCAGTAACCCCTCCAATGTTAAGGAACAAATGAATGAAGAGATAGGCAACAGTACCAACTAAAACTACCTTTTCTTTTTCTGTTTTAACCTTTAGCGCATATCTTATTAATTGGACAAAGATTATTGTGTATGGTACAAAAACAAGAGCAATGCCTAATAAGCCCAATTCTTCCACAATTACTGGAAAAATGTAATCAGCATCAGAACTCGCTAGGTAACCAAACTTCTGAATGGAATTACCTAAACCAACACCTCTAATATTTCCGCGTGCGAT
This sequence comes from uncultured Erysipelotrichaceae bacterium, assembly GCA_902795525.1. GTDB lineage: Bacteria > Bacillota_I > Bacilli_A > Erysipelotrichales > Erysipelotrichaceae > RUG521. Next base: position 3,304 of record CADBLN010000042.1, read on the forward strand.
GCCTAATAAGCTATTTAATAATTCCTGCGAATATCCAAAACGATCCCATGTTGGATCTCCTGCCGAAATAAATCGATAAAACTGATATGAAATCCTTGAAAAGAAACTAGCAACAACACCACCTGATTTCATCCATGCTTGTACAGCATCGCTTCTAATCCACTCTTCGAAGCCCCTGCTCATTAATACTATTGTCATCACAAACACTAAAACAATTCCCGCAATAATCAGTAATTGAAATTTTCGCAAAGACTTATGGCATGGTAATAAACAACAAATGCAGCCTATCGCAAAGAAAGCAAAGCCACTTCCGAAATCACTTTGAAGGACGACAATTATCACAGAGTAAATAAACATTGTACTTGCTGGAACTCTGATTAGGGTCGCTGCTTTTTTGATCTTTGTGTTTTTGATATCACACATAAAATTAGCAACTGTCAGAATAATCAAAACTTTGGCAAATTCACTTGGCTGGATGGTGATATTTCCAGGTAACCTAATCCAAGCATATGCACCACCTACAGGTGGAAACAATCTAGTAACTAATAACAAACCTGTTTCTAGCACCAAAGCCGTTATTATCCAAGTTCTAACTAACTTAAAACTAAATTTTTTGTAACACAAAATAAAAGAAACAAAGCCAACAATTATAAACACAACTTGTTTAACAACAGCCAAAGCCACATCACTAACTACTGAACTTCTACTAGAAATATTAGCAGAGCCAATCATTATGATGCTGAATAACAGTAAAACAACCACACTAGCTGTGATTAATGGATCTATCCCGCTACTTCGCTTTTTTGCTTGTTGTACTGTTGTCATTTGTAACCTCTTTTTTTATTATATCACCATTAGTTATTTCTTTTGTGTTTTTTTAAACAATGTTATATACTAATAACAGAGTTATTCCTTAAAAATAATAAGTGTTTTTTATGGCATTACTTTTTATTTTGAAGTGAGGTTATTGTATGTTTATAGATTCAACGACCATCGTTTTAGATGGGCATCCAGTTTTAAGAGAAAAAGCAAAGGAAGTTAATTTGCCTTTAAGTAAAGAAAATGAAGAAATCTTGATGGACATGATTACTTATGTCCGCAACTCTCATGACGAAGAGTTTTGTAAGGAATATAATTGTCGAGCTTCAGTGGGAATTGCTGCTCCTCAAATAGCTATTGGTAAGAGAATGCTAGCTGTTTCCATTGTTGATGAAGAAAATGGTAATGTTGAATTTGCTTTAGCAAACCCAAAAATCATTTCCAACTCAACGCAAAAAGCTTATTTAGAAAATGGTGAAGGTTGTCTAAGCGTTGTCCCTGATGTCGAGGGAATCGTTCCAAGATACGCAAAAATTACTGTTAGAGCATACAACTTATTAACTGATCAAATTGAAGATATTCGTTTAGAAGGATATCCTGCTGTTGTTATGCAACATGAAATTGACCATTTAAATGGTATTTTGTATTATGATCGAATTGACAAAAATAATCCGTGGGCTCCTATTGATGGTGCCTTAGTAATCTAATGGAGGTTTTATGAGCGATAAAACTAACTATAATTCAAGAACACTAGACAAATATTTACCAACTGATACCCTGGTTTTTGCTTTGGGAGGACTAGGAGAAGTTGGTAAAAACACTTATTGTGTTCAATGCAACAATGAAATCATCATTGTCGATGCTGGATTGATGTTTCCTGATGAATCAATATTAGGTGTCGATTATGTTATTCCTGACTATACATATTTAATCCAAAACCAAGAAAAGATTAAAGGAATATTCATTACCCATGGTCACGAAGA
>CADBLN010000043.1 GCA_902795525.1 uncultured Erysipelotrichaceae bacterium
GTCGAAATCTTACGACAATATTGCTTTAAATATTCACTGGTTAATTTCTTATCCCAAGGTTCCAAACCAAGTTTGTTTAAGACTGAGTATTCTTCATCCTTTTTGTACAAATAAAAACGCCCAAATTTACGTACATCATTATATTGTAATTGACCTTTATCTAGCTCAAATACAACATGGCTATGCTTAATAGCTTTTGGATTATCTGGATATACAAAAAACTTACCTTCCATTCTTAAATGAACTATCAGCGTCTCTGTATCTAACTTAAAAATTAAGAATTTCCCGCAACGCTCAAAAGAATTAAATCTTTGGCCAACTAGTCTTTTTTCGAATTCTTGTACAGTCACGTTTTCAATAAGATTTGGCCATAAAACTCTTACTTTTTTGATAGTCCTTTGATTAATCTTGTTTTCTAAGGTTCTAACAACGGTTTCCACTTCAGGTAGTTCAGGCATTATTTGACCTCCAACCAAGTGTTGCCACTTTCAGATTCTGCTAATAGCGGAACCTTTAAAACCATAGCGTTTTCCATTTCGTACTCAACTAATTCTTTTACTCTTTCCTCCTCTTCATACGGAACATTGAGAATTAACTCATCATGGATTTGTAAGATTAGTTTACTTCTTAATCCCTCTTTCTTAAGTCTTCTAGAAACATTCAACATTGCTACCTTAATTAAATCTGCTGCACTTCCTTGCACTGGTGCGTTCATTGCAGCTCGTTTACCAAATTCACGTAAAGAATAATTTGAACTATTTATTTCTGCTATTTCTCTTCGGCGGTTCATCAAAGTTGTCACATAACCTTTTTCTTGGCAACTTTCAACTGTTTCATTCATGTATTTCTTAACATTTGGATATCGCAAAAAATATGAATCAATAAACTCCTTGGCTTGTTTTACTGGAATATCTAATTGTTCCGCCAAGACAAAATCACTCATGCCATAATCAATACCAAAATTAATTGCCTTGGCTTGTCTGCGCATTAAAGGAGTCACATCCTTTTGCTCAACACCAAAAACATCCATCGCTGTTTTAGTGTGAATATCCATTCCATCTTTGAAAGCCTGAATTAACGATTCTTCGTTTGCCATATGAGCTAGAATTCTTAACTCAACTTGAGAATAGTCAGCCCCAACAAAGACACAACCATCGTCTGGAATAAAAGCCGCTCTGATTTGTTGTGTTTCTTCATTCCTAACTGAAATGTTTTGTAGGTTTGGATTACTTGAAGAAAGACGTCCAGTTTCTGCTATACATTGATTATATTCAGTATGAATCTTACCATCTTCTTTTATGTATTTTTTCAAGCCAATCGCATATGTGCTATTCAATTTAGCATATTTTCGATACTCTAAAACTTCATTAATTATAGGATGCTTATCTGCCAGTTTCTTAAGAACACTTGCATCAGTAGACCTTTTTGTTGACTTCGTTAAAGCTAAATCATCATATATAATTTCTGCCAACTGTTTTGGAGAGTTAATGTTAAACTCTCTACCAGCCATCTTAAAGATACTTTTCTCTAACACTTCTAGTTTTGCGCTGGTTTCTTGAGCTATTTTATCCAATACGTCAACTTTGACCTTAACTCCTTGTTGTTCCATTTCATATAAAACTTCAGCTAATGGTAACTCTAAATCCCAATACAAATCATTCAAGCCATACTCTTTCAATTGTTTTTGCACTACCGGATACTCTTTAAACAAACCATGTGCTACCTGTACAGAATATGAAGAGTCTTGTTGCCCTTCGAATAGATTCATCTGTTCACTTTCAGGACTGTTAATATCAATATGGAAAGCTAATAGAAAATCCTTTAGAGTTTTGACTTTACTATTAACTAAGAAAGTCATGATCATTAGGTCATTTATTCTTCCTTTAATTGAAATATTACTTTTATTCAATATGTGGTAAAAATGTTTTACATCATATAAAACTTTTTCTGAATCACTGCTAAAAAATTCTTTTAAACATGGGTCATTAATGGCATCATTCCAACTAATGTAATAATGTCCAGCCTCATTCACGATAGCCAAACCTATTGGTTCATTTTCACCATTAATCACTATGGCGCTTGGTGAAACCAGTTGTTCTTTTTTGAATCTAGTGACATTGCTAATATCGTATTTCTCTTCTTTAGAATTCGTCTTTGTCATGCCGTTCATAAATGACCGCATTTCGTATTTTAAGTAAAAATCTAAGGCGTCTTCATTTGAAAAATCATATTTGTCAGCTGCTCCCAAATCAACAGTAACGCTAGCATCTAACTTAATAGTTGCTAATTGTTTAGACAAAAAAGCCATTTCTTTATCATTAATAAGGTTCTCTTGGAGCTTACCTTTTATTTCATCTATGTGTTGATACACTCCTTCAACACTTCCATAGTCTTTTAGTAATTTAATTGCTGTTTTGTCCCCAACTTTATTAACGCCAGGAATATTATCACTTGGATCACCTGATAATCCTTTTAAATCTATTATTTGTAGAGGGGTTAATTCGAAACGTTCATACACCGCTTTTTCATCCATACATTCCATCTCGGTAATGCCCTTTTTCATTAACCAAACCTTAGTATTATCGTTTACTAACTGTAGTAAATCTTTGTCACTGGTTAAAACATTGATGTCATAATTAGGATACATTGAGGCCAAAGAACCAATGATATCGTCAGCTTCTATTCCATCTTGTTCATAGCGTAACATGTGAATGGAATCTAAATATTCTCTAGCTATTGGAAACTGTGCAATTAGATTTTCTGGGGTTTGTTGTCTTGTGCCTTTGTAATCGGCGAAAACTTCTTTTCTAAAGCTGCCTTTTCCCGTATCAAAAGCAACTACTACCTTATCTGGTTTAATAGTCTCCACCGCTTTTTGCAGCATTGAGGCAAAGCCAAAAATTGCATTAGTCGGAATTCCGCTTGATGTAGACATAGGATTTCCATAAGTAGTCGCATAATATGCTCTAAATAACATACTGTTGCCATCAATTAACAAGAGTTTTATCATATATCTCACCACTAACAAAATAGAAGTCAATGACTTCTATTTGAACGCTCCTTCTAATTCGACTAAGTTTTCATACATGATAGTCATGTAATCTTTATTCTTCTCAATGTCTTCTTCCGCAAGAATCGATAGACTTGACAGTTTTATCTCTTTTAAGTTCAAGTCTTTCTTAACTGTTTCATACAAATCAATCATATCTTCTGGTAAAGTTGGGTCCATGACTATGTATTTAACGTCATCTTCCTTCAACTTATCTTCAATGAATTTTAGCTGTTCTTCATTTGGAAGAACTCCAAACTTAGACAAAACTAATGGATAGACTTGAACACCATAAGCTTTTTGCCAATTGCCAAAGGTAGCGGCTGTGGTTGCTACCTTGACATTTTTTAAGTTTTTAAGGTTTTGATACTCTGCATCCATTCTTACCAAACTAGCTTGCAAGGCTTTAAAATTATTCTCAATTTGTAAAGTATCTTCAGGGAAACGTTTTTGTAGCCATTCCTTAACTGTACTTGCCATTGAAGCCATAGCAATTGGATCAATCCAAATAAATGGATCCTTATTGTATGTGTCAACCTGATTAAATAGTGGACTATCATAGTAAGCAGACTCAGTTAGTACACTAATATTATTAACCTTTGTGGTTGTGAATCTTTTAAATTGATCAATTGCAGATAAACTAGCCAAATTGATAATGTCAAAATCATAGCTTTGAATTTCCTGCTCGTAAATATCCATAAATGGATCCAATTCACCAATGAACAAGAACAAATCAGTATGCTCTAAAATATCGCGGTAGTTCTCTTTGACAGTACTTCTCTGGATGAAATCATTAGTATTTATGTATTCAACAACAACTTTATCTCCAACTAGTTGATTTATGATGTATTGAATAGGATAAACAGTTGTGGTAATAACTAGAGTCTTCACCTCACATCCCAACAAACTGCTCATTAGCATAGTTATGATCAGTAATATCGTGATTTTCTTTCTCATAACTAAACCCACCTTTCTAGGCTAAATTATATCATAAATAGAATAAAGTATCACACCCGATTATGTTCTTTAAAGCTGTAATAATCTTCATAGCTAACAATAATGTGGTCAATTAATGGAATATTCATCAGTCTTCCTAATTCACCTATTGTATTTGTAACCAACAAATCAGCATTGCTAGGTTCTACGCTTTGAGATGGATGATTATGAGCAATGATTATTTTGGCAGCTTGTTGCTTAATAGCTTGAGTAAATATATCGCGAGGTTGGATATGAACGCTATCAATGCTACCAATAAAAACTGTTTTGAAACCAATAACATGATTTCTAACATTAAGAAACACGACCACAAAATGCTCTTGCTCCTTTAATCCTATGTTTTTCCTTAACCACACAATTAAGGTTTGGGGATTAGCAATAACATCACTTTCTAATGTCTTTTGATACGAAAGCCTTTTAACTAATTCCAGGGAGGCTAATAATTGAGTCGCTTTTGCAAGTTTCACACCTTTTAAATTCATTATCTCGCTTATTGACATTTTCATTAAACCTGATAAACCGTGAGTTTGACATAGTATGTCGTTCGCAAGTTGTAAAGCACTACAGCCTTTATATCCACTGCCCAGGATGATAGCCAATAATTCGTTTTCATTTAAGCTGTCTATCCCTTGAGCAAGAGCTTTTTCTCGTGGTCGTAAGTTTTGGGGTAATTCTTTAAGAGTAATAACTAATTACCCCACGATAGATGAATACCTCCAAAGGAAACTTTACCGCGTTTTGACGAAAGAATTTTTAAAATTCCCGCGCCTAAAGCTGCTAAGGCAACGTATAAGATCAGTGTTCCCGACCTTATAGCCTTCCCATAAAGGCATTCGCATTGTTGTTTACTCAATTTCATAAAAAACCTCCTTACTAAACTATTAGCGTAAGGAGGTATTCTTCCTCAAAATTCTCACAAATTTAGATTATTTCAAAATATTTAAGAGCATTAAATATTCCGTCTTCGTAAATGTTAGTAGTTACATAATCGGCAACAGCTTTAACTTCTTCCTTAGCATTACCCATAGCAACTCCAATCTTGCACATTTTCAGCATATCTAAATCGTTCTCACTATCACCAAAAGCCATGCATTCATCTAAACTATAGCCCATATAATCTACCAACTCGCCAATACTTCTACCTTTGTTGCTACAAGCATCAAAACACTCACAGCTTCCATTCTTTTTACCCGCTTCTACAAAAGTAAGATTTGGGTGGGTAGACTTTAATTTAAAGGCATCATTATTGTCAGAATAAATAAAACAGCCTAGTGGTAATCCATGGGTTAAATGATAGTTTCTGCTTGTTACATTATTATCAATCATATCCCTTGTTATACCAGGAGAACAATAATTTGCAACAAACTCTTCATATTTGTTATAGACTTGGAAAGAATCATCAAATTTAAAACCAAATGAATAATCATTGTATAAGCACTCTTGAATCAACCTTTCACAATCATCACTACTCATAGGATAAGTCTTTAAAACCGTACCATCTTTTCGATTGATGCAGGTTCCATTAACCGTTATCAAATAGTCGGCTGGAAAGCGCTCTTTAATATCTGGCTGCATCAAATAATAGCCTCTACCAGTTGCCACAATTACTTTATATCCTTGTTGCTTCGCTTTACAAACAGCTGCTAAAGCACTTTCTTGTACCAAACCTTGACCCCTTGCAATCAAAGTGTCATCTACATCAAAAATCAGTACTTTAATCATTTAACTCGATATACCCAGTTTTCTTTACGTGGTTTCGCTTCAGGAAAGTCTATATCAAAATAACCTAATAGGCAATTGCCTATACCCTCATAGTCTCCTTTTATTCCCCACTTATCTAAAAGAGCCTGGCCCTCAACTGTTTCGAAAGTTTCCTTTGCCCGATGTATCCAACAAGAACCAATTCCTAAACTGTGGGCTGCGTTCATTAGATTTCCCATCACTAATGCACCATCATACACATAAGTAGGAATGCTTTTATCTGCTAAAACAACTACAACAGTCTTAGCTCCATAAAAATTCCTAGTTTCAGGATTACCTCCAACAACAACAGAATTCAATCTTTCAAGAGTTGCAAGATCATCGGGATTTTGAACTACAACCATTATTGGTGATTGGGCACCTTTACCAGTTGGAGCATTCATCCCTGCTTCTAAAATAAGATTTAAGTCATCTTTGCTAACGGCTTTTTCGTTATACTTTTTAATACTCCTACGAGTTTTCAAATCTTCTATTGTGCTTTTCATAAATCTGCTCCTTTCATCCATTTTAGCATAATTAACAAAAAACTTTATGTTATAGTATAATTTGGAGAAGTGATGATGGAAATTAAAGCTGTAATATTTGACATGGATGGGGTCATATTTGACTCTGAAACACATTCCCTAGCTTGTATTAAGAAAGCCTGTGAGTTAACAGGGTTGGAATATGATGAGGCTTGGGTTTATAGTCTTTTGGGTGTTGTACATACTGACTATGTCGAAAGATGCATTAAAAAGTATGGACAAGAAGGATATCAATTGTTTGATGACACTTATAATGAACTATTCATCAACGGATACCTTAATAAGGAAGTTAAGCTTAAACCAGGCGCATATGAAATAATCACATTTTTGAAAGAACGTGGTTTTCCAATTTGTTTGGCAACAAGCAGTCGCAATGTACAAGTCAACCGTTCATTTGATAACAGTGTTTTTGGTAAGAACCCCTTTCCTTACTCCATCACTGGTGATGCAGGTGCAAAAAGCAAACCTGATCCAGATGTTTTTTTAAAGGCAGCAAACATATTACATGTACCAATTGAGAATTGCTTAGTTATAGAAGATTCTTACAATGGTGTAAAAGCCGCTATTAATGCTCATAGCATTTCTTGTATGGTTCCTGATTTGTTAGCTCCAAATGAATTTATTGAACAGAATGTTTCATTTATTAAAAAAGACTTATTTGAGGTTCTGGACTTGGTTAAACCTTTCGTAAGCCTTTAGGTAGTTTATTTTTGATTTGCCGACCATCTGCCTTGCCAAAAGCAAAAGGATGGTTTTTATATGTGAGCTGCACATAGCCTTTAACATTTTTAAATGGTAAAGTGTTTCCTTTTAAATAGCTTTCTGTTGCTTCTTGGCTTAATTCAACTATTTGTTTGAAGTTATTTTGATTCATTATTGCTACAAAAGCATTTTGATGTGGTTCTAAACGCTGTTTTTGTATTGTCCCAAGCAATACGCCTTGACGAACAATCTTCCCTTTGAAATTAATTAATGGCTTTTTTGAAACATAAACATGATCGCCAATAAGACAATAGTTCATTCTTTCCTTCATATTCTCATTAACAAACTCATCAACAATCTTATTTTTATCCCATCTAAGCTCTGACAAAGTGATTTGTTGGTTCTCTTCACGTCTAATCATCTTTGCCACAAAATGCCCTTCACCGCCATCCATTGGATAACAGCGCCTAACCAAATTGTTGTTCATGCCACCTCTTCCACACGCTAAGCCTGTAGACACTAATTCAACACCAGGATGTTTCTTAAGAAACTGCTCTACAACCTCTTCGTTTTCTTTTGTGTTAAATGTACATGTTGAATAAACTAAAATACCGTCTTTTTTCAAGGTTTTATAGGCTTCTTCAAGTATTTTTAATTGTCTGTTTTGACAAGCTGCAATATTGGCTTTTGTATAATCATTGATGCTTTCAGGGAACCTTTTAAACATACTTGCTCCGCTACAAGGCGCATCTACCAACACCTTATCAAAACACCCAATTAACTTAGGACACAATTCATCAGTAGACATATTAGTCAAAATATAATTATCGCAACCCCAACGTTCTAAGTTGGATAATAAGCTTTGTGCTCTAATCATATTAATCTCATTACTCCACAAAAGGCCAGTGCCATTTAAAAGTGATAAAATTTGAGTGCTCTTCCCTCCCGGTGCAGCACATAAATCCAAAACTCTGTCACCTTGTTTAACATCCAAAGCATTTACCACCATGGTAGCGCTAGGCTCTTGTAGATAATACAAGCCACCAATATGATATGGGTGATTACCAAGTTTATAATCACTATCTAAATAAAAAGTGTTGGCATCAAAAGAAGTAACACTTCCTAGTTCAATCTCTTTTATTATTTCATCATAAGTTGTCTTTAAAGTGTTTATTCTTAAAGCTTTAAATGGCGGGAATTTATAGCTATTTAAAAACTCCTCATATTCATTAGGAATTAATTCTTTAAGCTCTTCAAGAAATAAATCATTCAACATTAAACAACTTGCCCTCTAATAAGAACTTCCACACCGGCAAACCAATCGCCATAACAGAAATTAGCTCACCAACAGCTACCTCTAAGCCAAAGGTTGCCCACAGTGGTATTAATGTTGAGCCCCCATCGCCTAAGATAATTGCCAATTCAAGACCAATAATAATCCCATTCATCAAAACAGGCATAAAAGCAGCTAAAACTGGCCAACCCTTGAAGGTAACATTTCTTAAACGATAGGTCAGCACAGCCGCTACAAAAGTAGCAATTGTTCCAAAAACAATATCAATCACTCCAACATTATTGACTCCTAATAACACTCCTAACAGATTCGTTAGAAAACATCCTAAAGTTAAAGCATAGATTTCATCAAAACCAGCCAATGCTAGAAGCGTTAACGCTTCAGAAATTCTCAATTGCCATGGTCCAAAAGCAATTGGAGCTACAACCATTGATAAAACTGTATATAATGCTGCAATAATTGCAGTTTTTGTTAAACGATGTAATAAATTCTTACTTGATGACATAGAAATAACCAACTATTAAGATTCCCAAAATAATTCTATAAATACCAAATGCTTTAAAATCGTGCTTCTTAATATAACTCATTAAGAACCTAATTGCAAAAACAGAAACCACAAAAGCTGTAATTGTTCCAACTAAAAGAATAGCAATTTCCGTAAACGCAAAACTATAACCTTTCAAAATAAGTTTCAATAGTTTCAAAGCACTCGCACCAGCCATTACTGGTATCGCCATAAAAAATGAAAATTCCGCAACAGATGACTTTGAACACCCTAAAATCCTACCACCAAGGATTGTGGATCCAGAGCGCGAAGTTCCTGGGATTAAAGCCAGCATTTGGAAAGCACCAATGACTAATGCTGTTTGATAAGAAATATTATCAACCTTTTTAGTCTTGATAGGTATTTGCTTGTTTTCTATCACAATGAAACCTATACCATAGATAATTAATGCCAAGGCAATAACTAGTGGCCCATATAAATGCTCATGAATGAAATCGTCAAAAAGTAACCCTATTACTGCAGCAGGAATACAAGCCACTAAAACATGAAACCACAAATTCCAAGTTTGCTTCTTTTCTTCGCTGCTTTTCTTTGTGCTGAATGGCCAAAGTTTGTTCCAATAAATCAAAACAACTGCCATAATAGATCCTAATTGAACAACCACTAAAAAGGTCTCCATAAAAGTTTCACTTACTTCAAGTTTTAAGAATTCATTCACCAAAATCATGTGACCAGTTGAACTAATCGGTAACCATTCCGTAATACCTTGAACAATACCCAAGATGATTGCTTTGATAACATTTACTAAAAACACCATAATACTTCCTCACAACAGCTACCATTATACCACATTAAAGTGAAAGAAAAGAAGCTCAATTAGCTTCTTTAATTAGTTCACAAATCTTGTTAGAGAAAGCCACTGGATCTTCAAGACTAAAGCCCTCAATTAACAGTGCTTGTTGGTATAACAAATCTGCATAATCAGCAACTTTCTTACTGTCTTTTTTGTATATTTTTTGTAACACTTTGAAAATCTCGTGGTTTGGATTAATCTCTAAAACCTTATTGGCTTTCGCTTGTTGTTCAGTTGGCAATTGTGCTAAATACTTTTCCATTTCCATTGAAATGCCCTCTTTAGCTACCAAGCACACAGGATTGTTCTTCAATCTTGTTGAAATCTTTACCTCTTCAACCTTGCCACTTAAAGCTGTAGCCATATTAGCCAATAATGATTCATTAGCTTTTTCTAATTCCTCTTTCTCCTTTTTCTCTTCTTCTGTTTCAACTATTGAATCAGCTTGTTGAGCACTTTTGAAACTATGACCCTCATAGTCGCGCATCATCATGACACTGAACTCATCAATTTCTTCAGTGAAGTATAAAACTTCATAACCTTCATCTAAAAGCTTTTCAATTTGTGGTTGTTTTTTAATTTGTTCAATGCTGCTACCTGCACAATAGAAGATATCTTTTTGATCTGGTTTCATCCTGTCACAGTATTCTTTCAATGACACATATTTATCTTCATGAGAAGAATAGAACAATAACAAATCTTTCAATTCATCTTTATTAACCCCAAAATCCTGATAAATACCATATTTAATGCTATTGCCAAAGTTTTTGAAGAACTTTTCATATTCTTTTCTTTCCTTGACTAACATATCAACTAAAGTGCTCTTAATCTTCTTGCTGATTGATTTCTTGAGAGTTTGCAATTGACTATCTTGCTGAAGAATTTCACGAGAAATGTTTAACGAAATATCATCAGTATCAACTAACCCTTTAACAAAACCAAAATAATCAGGAAGCAGTTCCTTACCGTGGTCTAGGATAAAGACGCCTTTTGAATAAAGCTGTAATCCTGGTTGAAAGTCTTTTGAATAATAGTCATAAGGAACTTTCCCTGGAATAAACAACAACGCTCTATAAGAAAGATTCCCTTCTAAAGAATAATGAATCACCTTTAAAGGTTCTTCCCAGTCATAAAACTTTGTCTTGTAGAAGTTGTTATAGTCTTCTTGACTTATATCTTTTTTATTTCTTCTCCATAAAGGAACCATTGAATTCAAGGTTTTTAGTTCTTTGATGGTTTCGTATTCTTCTTGGTTATCCTCTTTGGCTATCGTTTTTTCAACCATCATTTGGATTGGATAGCGAATATAATCAGAATACTTTTTAACTAGTGTTTCTATTTGAAAACTATCGAGATAATCACTGTACTTAACATCTTTGCTATCCTCTCTTAGATACAGTGTAATCTTAGTTCCTACGGACTCTTTAGAACTATTCGATATACTATAACCATCTTGGCCTTCGCTTACCCATTTATAGGCATCGTGATCAACTTGTTTTGTTTCAACAACAATCTTTTGAGCAACCATAAACGCGCTATAGAAACCAACACCAAATTGACCAATAATATCAACTTCATCGCTTTCATCTAATTGAGTTTTAAAGTTTTCAGAACCACTATGAGCAATTGTTCCTAGATTATTCTCTAAATCTTCTTTGCTCATGCCGATTCCATTGTCTTCAATAGAAATAGTTCTTTCATCTTTATTAATATCTAGATAAATGCTTAATGCACTAGAACTGGCATACTTGCTATCTGTTAATGAGAGATAGTGTCTTTTATCTAATGCGTCAGACGCATTTGATATTAATTCTCTCAAAAAGATTTCTTTGTTTGTGTAAATTGAATTAATCATTAAATCTAATAAACGCTTAGACTCTGTTTTAAATTGTTTTTTAGCCATAATTCCTCCTTTAGCACTCTCTTATATCGACTGCTAAATTATAATACATACTTTATCAATATGCAACTAAAAAGGAAGTTACCTTCCCTTATAGTTTCTTTAATAATTCTAACAATTGCTTACCCGATTCTTTGAGGTTCTCCTTATGGTCAGTTCCCAAATTAGTGTAGATTTCCCCCACATAAACACCGTTATCGTAAAGCTTATTGAAGACCTTATCCATTATTTCATTGCATAAATCTTGTTGTTGCATTGGGCCAAAAGGATTCGCGAAATAAGTTGATGATAATCCTGTCTCCTGGGTTGTACCTAAAGCAAAGCGTTTTCCTTCGACAAATACTTTTTTTGCATCCTGGTAATCCACAAAACGGTGAACACCTACTTTACTATCATAGTTATTAGCATATAAAACCATATCAACAGGATGATAATTGCTAATAAGCTCATATGAGCTTATTGGGGAGACTACCCTGGCATTACTAGTTTCAGGATTAAAGAAAATAGTTCTATCCATATCTCTATAAGCTGTCCCTTTATCTAAATCATCCAATCTAACAAAAGCCCCTATTTCTGTTCCTTTTGCCAGCACCCTTCCATCAACTATGGTAAGGGAACCCATATCATCAAATACCACATCCATTTTGTCAATCCTACTAATATCTAAATCTTCATTGTTAAGATTCTTTAAAACTTCAATGGTCTCAGATTTGCCTGCCCCTGAATCACCAATCATAACTATCGATTTAGTTTTTGAATTTCTAAAATGAATATTAATCATTGAACCATGAATTGGTAAAGAGCCATTTTGCATCTTTCTGACATTATGCAATGTCA
>CADBLN010000044.1 GCA_902795525.1 uncultured Erysipelotrichaceae bacterium
AAATATTACAAGTTTCTAAAGGCAAGCAAAATCTAACTGCTTTGGAACTTGAATTTGGACCATTCCTTCTAAAAGAAAAAAGTCCGGTGTTTGTTGAATGTTATAAACAAAAGAGGGATAAACTAATAAGAATATTAGAAAATCTTCCTTCCAAGCATCCAGACAGATTTGAGTTAGAACAGAATATAAAGAAAATTGAAACTATTATTTAGTTTCAATTTTTTGAATGTTCTTAAAATTCAATTTAGCTACATTGCTTAATTCATCAAATCCATATTTATTAACGAATTCTTGAGCAAATTCATCAACCACAGTCCCAGCACCTTTAGGAAAGTTGCAATCATACTTTTTATTCATCTTTTCTAGACTGTCTAAGAAAGCGTAACGGGCAATTAATGCTCCAGCAGCAACAGCTAGATATTTATTTTCAGCTTTAGTTTCAAAACGAAGATTTTGAATAACATCAGGTTCATTTTTAATATAGCGATAAAAATTATCAGGTCCGCAAAAATCGTCAATTACAATTAATTCTGGTAGTTCTATGCCTTTAGATTTTAAATTAACATAACATTTGTTGTGCATTTTAGCTTTTATTTGATTTAAGTTATTTTCAGGATTCACTTGATTGTATTTTGCGTTGTCTAAAATTAACAAACTATGAGGGACATTCTTAATAAGTTGTTTAGCGATATCAATAATTTGCGTGTCGTTTAGCATCTTGGAATCAATAATGTTTAAGTGCTTGATTTTTTTATAGATATTTTCATCGATGTAGCAAGCACATACACAAACAGGTCCAAAGAAATCACCTGTTCCTACTTCATCTCTGCCACACTGAGGTAAAAATACTTCCTTGTCCGCGAAAAAAGAAGCCGCGTATATTTCAGCGTTTTTTCCTTGGAACATGACTTTTTTACTATTATATATAGTGATTACACAATCATCATACTGAATGCAATACAAGGCATACTGTGGAGGCGTGACAAAATATTCCTTGTCAAAGGACTTGATAATTCGATTTATCGTTTGTTCATCAGCTAAAAAAACTCTATTCATAATCGTAGTCATTTTAGCACATTAGCTTGAAAATTATCAATTAATGCATTGTATGTTATAATATACAAGAATTTATGAGGTGAAGTTTATGGAAATTGCAGAAAGTTGGATTCCATTAATTAATATAGTTTTAATCGCATGGTTAATAATAGCTATGATTATTGGCTATATTAAGGGATTTATATGGGAGTTATTAAAACTCTTAGGTCTTTTTGTAGCTGTTCTTATTGCGTGGATTACTGCACCAGGTATTGCTACAATTATTAACCTATATCCAAAATCAATGACTCCATTCAATGGAACGGTAATTGGGGATGTAGTCTACCAAAGGTTGAACTTTTTTGTTTGGTTTGTTGCGATTATGATCATTTGTCTTATTTTGTTGGCAATACTAAGGCCATTGTTAAAGGCTATTACAGAGATACCTGTAATTAAAGAATTAAATGGTGCTCTGGGCGCTGTAATGGGTTTGGTGGAAACTTTTGTTGCTTTTATTGTCCTAACATATTTATTGAACAGCGCACTTATTTCAAATGGAAAAGATGTAATTGAAAGAACTATGTTTAAGTATGTTGATGTGGTGACTAATAAAATTGTCGCAACTCTTTCTGATTCTTTTGATCAAAATGTCGCAATTCAAAAGATGATTTCCGATCCTTTGTCTTTACAAAAAGAAGACTTGCAGGAGATTGTAGATTGGCTCAATAACTCAAAACTATCTGCCGATCAGATCAAGGATTTTTTAAATGGATATGGAATTAATCCTAACACTGTTAACGAATTATTAGGTAACGGATAATTTAATGATTGATAATTTTGAAGGATTACAATTTGATGAAATAAAACAGCAGATAGCTAATTACTGCTGTTTTACTAGTGGTAAACAGATAATCCTTGAACTTCAACCCTCATTTAGAAAAATGGTTGTCGAGCTTGATTTAAAGCGTCTTAGCCAAGCTCTTGTGATGACTATTAAGCTAGGAAGCATGCCTTTTTCAGGTGTCTATGATATTTCACATGCGATAGAAACAGCTTTGAAGGATGGCACCTTGACTTGTGAAGAGCTCTTGAAGGTAGCAGACCAATGCTATGCAATTAGACAAATCAAGGCTTACATAAAAAGCTTTAACAATGAAATTGATTTAATAAAAGAATTGGTTGATACCTTGGAGGATAATGAACAAACTGCCAATGAGATTATCAAATGCATCAATCGTTCTAACACAGTTAATGATAATGCTTCAAGCGAACTAAAAAGAATTCGCAAACAAATAGTTTCGACTCAAGCTAAGATTGCTGAACGTTTGGCTAATTATATTTCAAATAACCGCCAGTACTTACAAGATGATATTGTGGCGCAAAGAAATGAACGAAGCGTTATTTTGGTTAAGAATAATTTCAAGAATACCGTTAACGGCTTACAGTATGGTCAATCTGCTTCAGGACAGGCCACCTACATTGAGCCTAGTGAACTGGTTCCATTGAATAATGAACTACAAGAACTGCAAGATAATGAGAGAAGGGAGATTCAAAGAATTCTACACACCTTGTCTCAAGAAGTTAAGAAGGATGGACATAACTATTTAGCTAATTTAGACACACTTGCTTTATTGGACAGTATTTTTGCCAAAGCTCAATGGGCAAAGGAACACGATGCAATTGTAGCGGAAATCAGCGAAAATATGGATTTAGTGATAGAAAAAGGTAGGCATCCTTTAATTGACCCTAACAAAGTTGTTGCTAACAGCTACCATCTGATTGAACCAATTAGGACTATCCTTATTACCGGTCCTAATACCGGGGGTAAGACTGTCAGCTTAAAACTGGTTGGGTTATTTGCGGTTATGCATTTAAGTGGAATGGCTTTACCATGCGACAAGGCCTCAATACCAATTTATGACAACATTTTCTATGATATTGGGGATAACCAATCAATTACTGATGACTTATCTACCTTTAGTGCCCACATCAAAAAATTAATAAGCATATGTAATAGCGCTACAAACAAAAGCTTAGTTATTTTAGATGAACTGGGATCTGGGACAGATCCTGTTGAAGGACAAGCTTTGGCCAGTGCTGTTTTGGAGTACTTTAGGAAGAAGCAGGTTTACACGCTAGCTACGACTCACTACAGCAAATTAAAAGCATATGGCCAACAATGTGACGATATCATGTTGGCAAGTGTTGAGTTCGATCAAAGCAACTTGAAACCAACCTATCGTTACTTGGAAAACACAATTGGGCAATCGAATGCTTTAGAAATATCAAAACGTTATGGTATGGATGCTGAAATAGTTGAGATGGCTAAATCTTTCAAGCTCCAGCAGCAGCAACCTGAAGATATTGTAATGGAAAATTTACAACAGCAATTAGAGCTGGTTAAACAACAACAACAGCAACTAAGTGTTCAATTAGAGAATCTAGCTCAACAAGAAAATGAAATCAACGAACGTAAGCAGCAATTAGAAAACGACAGCCAGAAAATCATTCAAAAGGCCCAACAAGAAGCTTTTGAAATTGTTGAAAGAGTTAAGGAAGAATCGGAAGAAATAATAGAACAGCTAAAGGCCCAACAAAACTATTCGATTAATGAAGTTGCCAAATTGAAACACCAAATCAGCGAATTAATTGAAGATGAAGAAGAAGAAAGTGTTGACGCTGAACCTTTAAAGATAGGTGATTATGTCAAAATAGCTCTCACAAATCAAGTTGGTGAAATCATTGAATTAGACAAAAAAAACGCAACTGTTTTATGTGGCAACACTAAAATCAAATCATCACTATCTAATTTAGTTAAAACGACTAAACCAAAGAGTTCTCAAGAAACTTTAAAGAAGGCGAAAGTTGAACATAGTTCTAGCTTTAAAGTGGAATGTAATCTGATTGGAATGAGGGTAGATGAAGCTTTAGCAGTATTAGATAAGTTTTTGGACAATGCTCTATTGTCAAATGCTCCGTTTGTAAGGATAGTACATGGTGTTGGCACCGGCGCATTAAGAAAAGCAATTTGGCAAAAACTAGGCAAGTACAAGTTTGTAAAAAAATATGAGTTGGCTGATAGTGCTCAAGGTGGCTCTGGGGCAACTATTGTAACTCTTAAGGAGAATTGAGATGCTTAAAAGTAAACTAGCAACTTTGCCAATGCAGCCAGGTTGTTATTTGATGAAAGATAAACATGGAGAAATAATCTATGTTGGCAAAGCCAAAAAACTAAAAAACAGGGTCAACCAATATTTTGTCGGAACTCACGATAATAAAACTACTAAAATGGTTTCAAATGTAGTTGACTTTGATTTTATTGTGGCTCCTAGTGAAAAAGAAGCCTTAATTCTTGAATATAACCTAATCAAAAAGTATAAGCCTCGTTTCAATATTATGTTCATGGATGATGCTTCTTATCCATACATTCGTTTAACCTTAGAGGATTATCCTACCTTAAAAGTAGTTAGAGATAGTAAACGGATGAAAAACGCGAGGTATTTCGGTCCTTATCCTAATGCGGGATATGCTCATGAATTAGTTGACTTGCTTCAACAATTATATCCACTAAGAAGATGTAGAATTCTACCACATAAAGTTTGTTTGTATTATCATCTAGGACAATGCTTAGGACCTTGTGAATTCGAGATTGAACCTGAAGTCTATCGTCAGATAACTGAGGATATTACTTCATTTATAAATGGTGATACTGAGTTAATCCTTTCTCAATTAACTGAAAAAAGAGATAATTTCTCATTGAATCTGGAATTTGAAAAGGCTCAGGAATGTCAAAGACTGATAGAGGCAATATCTCATGTTACTAGCAAGACTCAAGTTCAAGATGAGAATAATAGAAAAGATGAAGATGCTTTTGTTTATTATGTTGACAAAGGTTTTATTTCCATTGTCAATTTGCTGTACAGGCAAGGAAAACTGTTGCATAAACATCAAGTACTAAAACCTATTTATGATGATCCTGAAGAGGCTTTTACATCATATGTTATGCAGTATTATCAACATAATCCTCAACCCAAGGTCCTGATTTTACAAAAACAATTAGATAGTGAGATTTTACGGGAAGTTTTAGCTTGTAAGATTGCTCAACCAACAAAAGGAAAAAGCAAAAAGATTATCGATTTGGCAATTGATAACGCTAAAATCAATTTACAACAGAAATTTGAAATTGCTCAGAAAGAAGTTACGAACCAACAAGAAATCATGAATCAACTGCAATCGCTCACTAAATGTGATACAACTAGAATTGAGTTATATGATAACTCGCATATCTCGGGGCAATATGCCGTTGGTGCCATGGTGGTATATATAGATGGAATTGCTAGTAAGAAGGACTATCGCTTATATAGGGTACATAACGCTAATGACGATTTTGCGAATATGAAGGAAGTTTTGTATAGGCGCTTTTTTAGAGCAATAAAAGAGAATAAATCACTACCGGATATGATTATTGTTGATGGTGGGGCACCGCAAATAAGGGCTGCCTGCGAAATCATAGATAATCTATATTTGGATGTTAAAGTGTTTGGATTAGTTAAAAATGATCGCCATCAAACCGCTTCATTAATGGACCGTAATTTAGAATTGATTGAAATAGATAGAGAATCTGCTTTGTTTTTTCAATTAACTCGCATGCAAGATGAAGTTCACCGCTTTGCGATTAGCTACCATAAAAAAGTTCGCAGCAAGGAAATGACCCACTCACAACTAGATGATATTCCAGGGATTGGACAAAAAAGAAAGAATCAATTGTTAAAAAGATTTGGGACTCTGAAAAGAATTGAAGAGGCTAGCTTAGCGGAGTTAAGTGAAGTAGTTGGGGCTAAACAAGCCCAAATTATTTTAGATTATTTTAAATAATCTTGTGGTATAATCTTTATGTTAAGAAAGGGTGAAATATATGGCAGAAAAGAAAGAAAGAAGTTTTATCAAAGCATCTGATCAAAATAGCACTCCTAGAACAATGCCAACAACTAAAACTGAAAGAAGAGAAAAAGCAACAGGCAAGAGAATTGCTGCAGTTTGTTTTTGGGTTTTAGGTATCGCTTGTGAAGTAGTGGCTATCTTGTTATTAAATCAAACTATCTATCCTGGTGAAGGGTACATCATGGGGTTGTCAAAACAACTATTCTGGATGTTGATCGCTTTAATTGCTGATTTGATTTTTGTAATTATCGGATCACAGTTCTGGAAAAGAGCAAATGACGTTGACCCAGCAAGTGAACAAAACAAAGTTAAGTTCTGGTTATGGAACCAAATGGGCTTGATTGTAAGCTGTATTGCTTTCTTCCCAATCATCATTGTTTTGTTGAGAAACAAAGACTTGGATGAGAAGACTAGAAAGGTTGCTACTGCAGTTGCAGCTGTTGCCTTATTGATAAGCGGTTTGGCTTCATATGATTGGAATCCAATCTCAGCTGAACAAAGAGATGCTATGGAGCTTGAATACCAAGGCACAACTGTTTATTACACTACTTTTGGAAAGAAGTATCATATTGATCAAGATTGTCCTACAATTATTAACTCTAGTAATGTATATTATGGTACAATTGACGAAGCAATCGATGCTGGTAGAACTGCTCCTTGCAAGGTTTGTACTGATAAAGATCATTAATGAAACAAAAGCGAGATTGAATCTCGCTTTTTTTGTGCTATAATGCTTAACGTGAAAAAAATTGTTGTAATGAGTGATTCGCATCGAAATGATGAGAATATTGATTTGGTTTTAAAGCTTGAACCACAAGCCGCTGCTTACTTACATTGTGGCGATTTTTGTGGGGATAGTCGTAACTATCCAATGTTAAATATGGTTTTAGGCAATTGTGATTATGATTTTAGTTTACCTCGCATTATGATTCTTCATTTTGAAGGTGTTGGAATCTTTATGACCCATGGGGATAAAATAACAGCTCGAAATAAGACACTATCTAGATGGGCCAAGGACAAC
>CADBLN010000045.1 GCA_902795525.1 uncultured Erysipelotrichaceae bacterium
GGAGTCATGTAGGGACAATCCGTTTCCAACATCAGCCTATCTAATGGAATACGGCTGACATTTTCTTTTGGCTGTTGGGCATTCTTAAATGTAATAACTCCACCAAAAGCAATATAGTAACCAAGCTTTAAGTATTCCTGCATCATCTCAAATGATTCACCAAAACAATGCATTAATACATTGGTCTTCGCATATTTCTTTAAGGTATCATATGTGTCTTTAGCCGCACTTCTGGAATGAATTAAAACTGGCTTGTTGGCCTTATTGGCAATTTCTATTTGTTTTATAAACAACTCCATTTGTTTATCCTTGTAAGTTTTATCCCAATAATAATCCAACCCTATTTCACCAATGGCGATTATCCTTTCATCGCTTATTACTTCCTCAAGATATCTTAAGTCATCTTCTGTAATCTTATCAGCATCTTCAGGATGATAGCCAAAGGCAATATCTATTTGAGGAAACTGTTTTTGAAGTTCAAAAGTATATAATAAATCTTCCTTGTTCATGCATATCACAAGGCTCTTTTTAACATTTAATTCGACTGCCCTATCAAAATACTCCTTGATTTTGTCTCTATAGACTTCATCATTCATATGGCAGTGGGTATCTATCCAGAATAATTCATTCATATGTTTAGTTTAGCTTATTTTTAAATATATGTTAATTACGAATGATATAATGACTTTGGAGATATTTGTATGGAAAATAATAGCTTAAACATTGGAATAATTTCAACAGCTTCAATTGCTCATCGTTTTGCGGAAGCCGCAAAAGATGCCGCAAATGCTAATGCGTTAGCCATTTCTTCAAGAGATTTAGGTAAAGCGCAACATTTCGCCAACCAACATAACTTAACAAAAGCTTATGATGATTATCATGAATTGTTAAATGATCCAGAAATTGATGTTGTTTATATTCCCCTGGTCAATTCTTTGCATTATCCTTTTGCCAAGGAAGCTTTATTGGCCAATAAACATGTTTTGCTGGAAAAACCCTTTACTATCCGTAAGTATGAAGCCGAAGAATTAAGAGACATTGCTAAAGAAAGAAATCTCTTCTTAACAGAAACTGTCAAAACAGTATTTTTACCTGTATTTAAAGACATCAAAGAAATTGTCGATAATAAAACTTATGGTGAAATTCAGTTCATGGAGTTCAAGCAATCGTATGTCTCCGGTGAATATATTGATGGTTGGAACAAACAAAGGGAGTTTGGTGGTGGAGTGTTGTATGGTAATGAAGCCTATTTCTTTACCACAGCTGAATTTCTTGCGGGAAACATTCAAAAAGTATGTGGTTTATCTAGCTTTGGCCAACACGATGTTGAAGATCAAATGTCATTAAGTATTAAACTCGAAAACAATTCACTGGCAACAAACTGTGTTTCCACAAATATTCTATTTAAAAATGGTTTAATCATGTACCTAGATAAAGCCAGAATTGAGATCCCTGACTATTGGAAAGCAAGAAAAGCTTTTATCTATCAAGGTGATTCATTAGTTCAAACAATTGATTATCCTTGTGAACATGAACTGGTTTATGAAATTGAGCACTATGTTGACTGCATCCAAAAAGGGCTAACAGAAAGTCCTGTTACCCCTTTAAACAAAACGATTAAGTACATTGGTATTTGTGAACGCATTAAAGAACGTTGGGAAAATACTTAAATACTTTTACTTCCCTACGCAAAATCTTGAAAATATTCCATCTAACAAATCTTCACGATGATACTCACCCAGTATTTCCTTTAAACATCTATAGGAATTTTGAAGATCTTCATTTATTAAATCTAATGGTACATTGTCTTCTAGACTCTTTTTAACAAGTTTCATGGAACTCTGAGCTTCCTTCATTAGTGAAATCTGTCTTTCATTATTTAATGAAGGCTGTTCTAGAACCAACTGATTAGTCTCAAACCTCATGTTTATTTCATCAATTAGTTGAGAAATATCTCCATTAATTGCGCTAATATTAATCTCATGAGTTTTGGCAGAAAGATCCTGTTTGTTATAGACAACGATTCTGTTTTTATCTTTCGTTAGCTCTAATAATTCTTTATCCTCATTATCCAATTCCTTAGAACCATCCATTACCAGAATTACTAGTTGAGCTTGTTTCAACGCTTCTTGGCTTTTCTCGATGCCAATTTGTTCAATCATGTTGTCAGTATCATGAATTCCAGCAGTATCTATTAGATGTAAAGTCACATTCTTTAAATGAATGTCGCCTTCAACTAAGTCTCTTGTCGTGCCAGCTATTTCAGTAACAATGGCCTTATCTTCTGCTAGTAAGGCATTTAATAAACTGCTTTTTCCCACATTTGGTTTGCCCACAATAACTGTCTTCACGCCTTCTTTCACTATTAAAGTGCTTTCAGCTTTTTCTAAGATTTCCTGGCATCTGATTAACCAATCATCAACCAAAGGTTTTATCTCATTAGCAGTAATGATTCCAACATCATCGTATTCAGGATAATCAATATTGACTTCTATATTCGCAATTATCTGCATCACATCATCCATCAGCGGCATCAACAATTGACCAACACTGCCTTTCAAACTATTGACAGCTAAAAAGGCATTATTCTTATTGTCAGCCATGATCAAATCATTAACTGCTTCAGCTTGAGTCAAATCCATTTTGCCATTAAGAAAAGCTCTTTTAGTAAATTCACCTTCCATGGCTGCCCTAGCACCATTACTCAAACAAAGTTCATATATTTTTCTAGTCACATAAATTCCACCATGGCAATTAATTTCAACCATATCTTCCCCAGTATATGAATGAGGGGCTTTAAACACACTGACTAAAACATCATCGATAATCTTATCACCATCCATGATATTCCCATGATATATTCTATAACCTTCAAAATCATTAGTCTTTGCTTTGAAAATCTTATTTAGCACAATTAAAGAATCACTGCCGCTCATCCTAATTATATTGATGGCGCTTGCGGTGATAATGCTTGTGGAAATCGCAACAATTGTTTGTTCTAACATACTTATATTTTAACTTATTTACCCACAATACTAATTAAAAACTTAGCCCAAATTGGAAATATCGTATAACAGCTAATTAATCTAATCATGTGTAACACTGCAATCTTTGGTGAATCACTGCCAATTTCTCCTGCTACTAGGGCCATGTCACTAGCACCTCCAGGTGCTGTCGCAAACATTGCGGAAATATAATCAATTTTCTTTGTCTTCGTCATGAAATAGCTAAGCACAAAATCTGCCAAAACATACATTACTATCAAAACAATTGTAGGAATAATCAATTCATATAAGTGTAAGATAGTGTCTTTGGTGATGCTGGAACCAACTAAAGCTCCCGCAAAGATTTGCACATATTTCTTATATTTTCTTTCTAAATGAGCACTCATACAATTGAACTGGAATAGAATTACTAATATCAAGGACCCTGCCAATGTCCCAGCTGGAAAACCACTAATCTTTCCTAAATAGCCTCCAATTACGCCAATTATGGCTGTTATCAATTGTTGGAGGAATTCGTTTTTAGGCATTATCCTGTCTATGAATGTTTCTCTGTTTTCAACTACTACCTCTTCAGTTTCTTCTTGTTGAGTTTCTACCCTCTTACTGACAGCCTTGATGATGGCTGGGAAAAACAAGTAAACAGAAAACAGTCTAAATGTCTGCAAGAAACTGACCACAGCACCATCTGCCCCAAATTCAGGTGCAATCAGCGCAATTTCTGTCACCCCTCCAGGAATCGCAATTAAGAAACTAGTTGGAGCATCAAATTTAAACACATAATAGAATAGAGACCCCAAAATCAAAGTAAATAACATGAAGCCAAACATCATTACCATTAATGGTTTAATCAAATCTTTCAACTTAGCGAGATCACTCTTCTTAAGAGTTAATCCTATAAAAACACCTGTTAATGATTGGGTGATGACTTTGGTGTTGGCGGGCAAATAAGCTTTTGCCGTTAAAACATTTAATAATGCTACACCAATCATTGCTCCAATCATAAATGGAACAGGCATCTTAACTGCTTTGGCAATTAAGGATCCAACTACGGCCGCTACTATAGTAACTAATATCATCGTTATTTCACTCATGCTAATATTATAAACCCTTAGAGGTGAATTTGTTATAATACGCTTGGTGAAAAAATATGTGTGGAAGATTTTTCTTTAGTGAGAACATTGCTTTAGACAAGTATCATAGAATCTTGAAGAGAAAATACGATCAAACAACACTCAATTTATGGAAAACAGGTGAAGTTTTTCCCAATGATATTGTAGTAGTTATTGATAACAGGAATAATCCACAGCTAATGAAATGGAGTTTTAATCTATTCTCACGCAAGATTATTAATTCAAGAATAGAGTCAATTAAAGAAAAAGCTTATTATCATGAATTCATTCAAAAGTATCGCTGCTTAATTCCTGTTAGTGGCTTTTATGAGTGGAACGCAAATAAGGAAAAGCATTACATTCATACTAATGAAGAAATGTTCTATCTTGCTGGCATATACCAAACAACAGATGCTTTAAGCAACTTTTCAATCATAACTAAACCAGCAACACAAACATCCAGTATTCACAATAGATGCCCAATCATTTTTAATGAAAATCAAGCGCGCAGTTATTTAAAAGAATTCAATATCATGGACTTATTAACAAATAATCCTATTCTTGAAATTGAAACATCGCAAAAACAGCTAGAATTGTGATACATTATTGTTGGGGAAAACATGGAAAATACTGTAGTAAGTTATTACAAAAACAGAAAGAAATACATCCTACAAGACATTTTAAAATATGTCTTGGTTTTTATTGTATTAATTGGCGTATTAGTTGGAGTATTTTTTGCTTTCTTTAACATATCCCCTGTTGAAAGATATCAAAAGCTATACGAGAATACTGTTGAATTCATTCAAAATGAAAACCTATACACTTCTTATTATGAAGATGCCTCATGGCGAGATAATATAACCACCATTACCAAAAAAGATCTTGTTCTACATGTAAACAGACAAAAAGAGAATAATTACGTCAGTTACAATTACGATTCCAAGATAGATGATAAAGCCCAACTTAGAATCACTAAATGGGAAAATGAATATTTGTTTTCCTATTCAGAAGAAAATGAACAACTATCATTTAAATCCTCAAAACAGCCTTCTTCTTTTAATGAAGTTGATGCTTTAGAAAAACAACTGAAGCCTATTTTGGTAGATGCTACTCACTTTAAGGAAGAAACTCTGGAAATCAGAGGCTCACATGGGTCAGCAAGCCTAAATCTAAATGCTTTTTCTACTAAACAATGGGAATACATCATTTCCACTATGTTTGAAGAAGAAATAAACATGAACCTTTACAGCATTGAAGACATCTACTATTCATTTAGCATTGATGATGGTCACATTGAAAACATCCACTACTATATCTACGTACAAAAGAATGGAAACAACGAAAAAGGAACCTATAGTTATTCTTGTTACTGGGATGATTACGAATATGGTTTAAATGTTTCATTATTCGAGGTTGCAACAGAGGTAGATTCCTTGGATGAGATAATTGAAGAACAATTAAAAAATTAGTGCATTCACATATATGAATGCACTAATTTTTATTCCTCACCAGCAACAGCTACATTTTGTATTTCAATCGTGACTGGAACAATGCAATTATCAATTTGTCTGGTTTCCTTGGACATTCTAATATCATTTAAAACATCCGCAAAATTACAAGTGATTGAACCACCTGTCACCGCAATTTTATTGTTCCCATCAAAATAATAAGCTAGTCTGATTTCACCGCCAAATGTTCCCGTCAATGGATTCATAATGAAACTTGAGAATTGAATTATTTCAAGGTATGGATCTTGGTGCAACTGTTCCAGAGTTTTACTGCCACCACTAACAACATAGTTATTTGCGCATGAGGCATCCTTAACACCTAAATAATAAGCAGGAATATGGTCTCCCCAATAAGCTACATATTCTCCATCTTTAACAATAAAACTATCTTTAGCTTTAGCACCATCATTTGAATAAGGCAGATTTTTGCTGGAATATGGTAACTCTGCTTTTAACTCAACACTTATTCTGTCACAGTTATCACCACTTTGAGCCTTATCCCCTATCTTAACTTGACTACCGCGGCTGTAAACTACACTGGTTCTAGTTTTCATCAAGAAATAACGGAAGAACTGTGCATTATCTAAGCTTGTCAGCAACACTCTTTGATTCAAAGCCTTTTTAGTCCCAACTGCTTTTGTTCTATCTTTTGCATACTTAAATACATCTAAGATTCCCTGGGTAATTTCCTGTAATGGCTGGTTGGCAAAACTGACCCTGTGGTACAGCTCTATCTCTTTGTCACCATCAATAGAATTTATTATTACTTCTATTTCTTCATCCATGCTATTGAATGAAACATCTACACCTTGAGAATTAACAATATGAATGAAATACTCATTGACAAATATTTCATAAGAATTAATCTTTTCCGTCTCTGTGTTTTTGACGTTTTGAATAGCACTAACAACTGTTTTTAAAACCTCTATTAACTGATAATCTTTTTTATCCTCATTGTGTTTTTCATCCTTTACTAGTTCATAGTAAGGATTTAATGCGATGCTCGCATTATATTTCATCTTTTCAATTTCTTCTTTTATCTCTTCAACCGGTGTATCAGGGAAAAAACTATGTGAAGCAGAACCCCTCATCTTCTTACCTTCAACTTCCTTATCAAGATAAATGGTGAGGTTTCTTTCCACAACATCAGAAATACGATGTTGATCCAACTCTTGTTTAACAAAGTATGCTTGATGAGACTTTGTAATTGTTTCCACCAACTTCCAATCATCAACGTTGGCTTGTTTTACTAATTCTATTAATTGATTAAACATACTAGCCTAACCTCACTTTCGTTTTCAAGTATGGACCTCCATCACTGACAATGACCCATTCTTTATATCCTTTACCACAATGTCCATTGCCATTTAAGTAAAGGTCTTTGCCAAGCATAGAAATATTGCTTAAAAGGTCTGGAACATAGCCCGTCAATACAACAGGAGTAAACATCTTTCCTGTTAACTTGCCGTCTTTTATTTCCTTTGCCCTTGACATAACACATTGAATTCCCCAATGTTTTGGATCTTCCATGCCACTGTTCATCCCATCAATCAAAAAGCCATATTTAACTGATGAAATCATATCCTCAACACTATCTTGTTTTGCCTCAAAGTAGGTATTGGTCATCCTGGTATAAACTTTACGAGCAAATGATTCCCTGCGTCCATTACCTGTTGGGGTTACCCCTAATCTAGCGGCACTCATCAAATCACAGATGCCACTTACCAAATAACCATCCTTAATTATTTGAGTTCTTTCACATAGTGTTCCTTCATCATCGAAGAAATAAGAAGCCGATTGTTGAATGCCTCCTTGAGCCCCATCATACATGTTTGTAATGTCACTGGCTAATTTTTCGCCCATGTGTTGTTTTGCGATTGCCCTATCCTTAACAAACATGTCCATTTCTACCCCGTGGCCAAATGCCTCATGAGCAATAAGACCTGCTCCTTCTGGAGTAGTTATTATTTCATATTCGCCAGGTTCAATTGCTTCTGCATCAAACATCGCAACTAAATCTTCATACGCCGATTCAATTTTAGGAACAAGATTATCCAAAATTTCAGATCCACACCAAGCTGTATCGCTTAACACATTATACTGAGTATTGCCATCTTTGTTTGCGAGCATCATGATATTGGCGAAACTGCAACCATAAGCTTGTATCAAATCCTTGTTTTTTGACAAAAACATCTTTTGAAAAATGCCGGCACTATAGTTAACCCTGCATTCAATGATGTGTTCCTTTTTTGCCACTTCATCAGAAATTGCTTGCATCTTATTAACGATGTTCTCATTATCCAAGTGATATAATTCCTCAGCAATTTCACCAGCAAACTCCTTGCTTATTTTTTCTTCATACAACAAAGGTGTCTCCAGTTTTTTGATATTCATCTTTTCCAACATGCTTCCCTGTTGGTTTAACTCATCTTTAATGGTTTTAGCCAGTTTTT
Source organism: uncultured Erysipelotrichaceae bacterium (assembly GCA_902795525.1). Classification (GTDB taxonomy): domain Bacteria; phylum Bacillota_I; class Bacilli_A; order Erysipelotrichales; family Erysipelotrichaceae; genus RUG521. The sequence continues at coordinate 8,076 of CADBLN010000045.1, forward strand.
CAACATCACCCAACTCATTAAAGGAGTATTCACTGTAACCATTGTCTTTGTATACTCTGACCACAAAGCCTCTTTCACCATCGGAATAGTCATTAATTATCTTCTGTCTTTGTGAGATATAAAATGAGGCTCCAGTTACATCTGTCGCCAAAACAGAAACATAATCAAAGTCAGATTCCAAAAGAGCCAACAGCTTTTGAAGTTTAGGCTTGCATTGTAATAAATAACTTGATTGTTTTGCTAACATAATAAAAATCTCCTGCTACGTATTATAACATAGTAAGGGACTTGAATTATTCTTTTTACTTATTTAAATTTTGTTATACTATTATATATAAGAGGTAATATGGTACTAACGGAATTAGTGAAACAGCTTGATGTGGAATTATCCCAATTACAAAACCAACAGTTTGAACTATATGCTGACTTGTTGATTGAATGGAATCAAAAGATTAATCTTACGGCAATAACAGATCGTCAAGATATCTATATCAAACACTTTTACGATAGCTTATTGCTAGAAAAACTATTCAAGCCTCAAGGCAATATATGTGATGTTGGTAGTGGAGCTGGTTTCCCAGGTATTCCATTAGCCATTAGTAATCCTCAATTAAATGTATGTTTAATTGAACCAATCGAAAAACGTTGTAATTTTTTAAGGCATGTTAGCCAACAGCTTAATCTCAATAATGTTGAGGTCATCAATACAAGGGCTGAAGATTTCAAAGAGAAAAAGTTTGAATTTGTTACTTCAAGAGCTGTTGCTCCTTTGAATATACTTAGCGAGCTATGTGTTCCATTAGTACAACTAAATGGTCACTTCATAGCAATGAAAGGTCCAAGAGCTTTCGAGGAAGTAGAGGAAGCAAAAAAAGGAATAGACTTATTAGGCGGTAAAATAATAAAAATTACTGAATCAAAATTGCCTAATGAACAGACAAGAATATGCATAGATATTCTTAAGACAAAAGAAACACCTGTTAAATATCCTCGTCACTATTCTAAGATTAAGAAAAATCCATTATAGAAAGGAAGTCTTATGGCAACAATTGAAAACATCTCTATGGCTTTAATTACTTCAAATCCTTACCAACCTAGAAAAGAATTTGATGGAGAAGGAATTAAGGAGTTATCTGTCTCAATTCAAAAAAATGGCCTTATTCAACCAATCGTGGTACGTCCTTTCAATGGTTATTATCAAATAATTACTGGTGAAAGACGTTTTAAAGCCTGTCAATTATTGGATTGGATTAAAATACCTTGTATTATTCAAGAAGCAACGGATTCAGAAATGGCAACCATGGCTCTAATTGAAAATCTTCAAAGAGAAGACTTATCACCTATTGAAGAAGGCCAAGCCTACAAACAATTATTGGAAATGACCAAGGAAACTCAAGCTACATTGGCTGAACAATTAGGAAAAACACAATCAAGCATTGCTAACAAAATGAGACTTCTCTCATTATCTGAACCTGTTCAAGAAGCCTTGAATAATCGCGTCATTACTGAAAGACATGGTAGGGCAATGTTACACTTGAACGCGGAACAACAGGAAGAAATCTTAGAAAAAGTAATGGTCAAAGGTTTAAATGTCAAAGAAACTGAAAAACTCATTGAGAACACTTTTGTAAAAAAACACAACGATAATGACAGGATTAAATGTTTTGGCGTTTCCACAAGAATTGCTGTAAATACGATAAGACAAGCTGTTAAAAACTTACAAAAAGTCAATATGGATATTCAAAGCATAGAAGAAGATGGTGAGGAAGAATACACCATCACCATTAAGATTAAAAAATAACGTTGTTTTATGTTAATATACTAAAGGATGGGATGTGAAACAGATGGGAAAAATTATTGCAATTTGTAACCAAAAAGGTGGCGTTGGTAAGACAACCACAAGTATAAATCTAGCTACAGGCTTAGCGTTTTTAGGCAAGAGAATCTTACTTATTGACCTTGATGCCCAAAGTAATACCACAACTGGTTTAGGTGCCAGAGGTGATGTTGTTAATAGTACTTATGATTTATTGTTAAGAGATAAGGAAGTACAAGACTGTATCAAAAAGATTAAGGTACCACCTATGGATTTAATTCCTGCTACTATCGATTTGGCAGGCAGTGATCTTGAAATGGTCGGTTACAAAGAAGGAAAAGAAAAGTTATTAAAGAATAAATTGGAACCAGTAAGGGACCAATATGATTTTATTATTATTGACTGCCCTCCTGCCTTAAGTTTATCCAACACCAATGCTTTGACAGCTGCAGATTCTGTCATTATTCCCGTTGAATGTGAATACTATGCATTAGAAGGTTTAACCCAGCTATTGCAAACGATCCGTTTAGTTCAACAACTATACAATCCACATCTATTTATTGAAGGTGTTTTATTAACTAAATTCGACATCAGGAATAATTTATCAACTGAAGTTCAACAAGAAGTACGTAAATTCTTTAAAGAAAGCGTTTATAGAGTTGCCATTCCAAGAAATGTCAAACTAGCTGAAGCTCCATCATATGGCAAATCCATCTTTGAATATGATGTCAAATGCTCAGGAGCAAAAGCTTATATTGCTTTGGCTAAAGAAGTTTTGGAACGCAACAATCAGTATAAAGAGGTAAAAACTAATGCCTAGAGATGAGAGAGAACATTTAGGGACTGGTTTAGAAAAGATTTTCGGCGAACATATTTCCAGTATGATTGAAGATATTCAAAACAATGCTAATTTGGACGATTTCGGTCGTAGGATATCTTTAAAAGTTGATGATGTTCATCCAAACCCTTATCAACCACGTCGTACTTTTGATCAGTCAAAACTTCAAGAATTAGCTAATTCCATAAATGAACATGGGGTCTTCACTCCTATTTTGGTGCGCAAAGCCGCAAGCGGTTATGAACTTATTGCTGGTGAAAGAAGATTAAGAGCTTCCAAACTAGCCGGTAAAGAAGAAATACCTGCCATCTTAGTAGAATTTGATGATACTCAAATGATGGAGATTTCTTTACTGGAAAATATTCAACGTGAGGATTTAAGTGTTATCGAAGAAGCTAATGCTTATCAACAATTATTAAACAATTTAAACTACACTCAAGAACAGTTAGCCCAAAGAATTGGCAAGTCTAGAGAACATGTTTCTAACACTTTGAGACTGTTAAAACTTCCTCAATCAATCCAACAAATGGTTGTTGAAGGAAAACTATCAATGGGCCAAGTTAGACCATTAATTGCTTTAGAGTCTGAAACTGAAATCAAAGCTTTGGCTAATAAGATTGTCAACGAACAGTTAACAGTCAGAGAAGTTGAAAAACTAGTAAGGGGCATCACAAATGTTGGTCCAAAGATTAAACAGCCAAAAGAGCTTGATGCTGCTACATTAGATGTGCAAAGAAGACTACAAAGAAAGTATTCAACAAGAGTAAAAATCACCAACAATAGCATTAATTTCAGCTACGCTGATATTGAAGATTTCAATCGCATTATTGAAATGCTTGGTGGTATTGATGAGGAGTTATAGTGAAAGATATTACCTGTACTGTTATAAAAGAAAACAAAGTTTATCAGTCTGAATTAAAGGGAATTAGACCTTTAATGAACTGGTTGACCCAACAACCAGAAGTTCTTAAAGATAGTTATGTGATTGACAAGGTTGTTGGTAAGGCTAGTGCTTTACTGCTAATTTATGGTGGTGTCAGCAGGATTCATGGTAAGACAATGAGTAAAACTGCTGAAGAGATTCTTAAACACTACCAAGTTGAATATAGTTATGATGAATTAGTTGACTACATCATCAATAATGATGGCACTGATATGTGTCCAATGGAAAAAAAGGTCATCAACACTGATAGTCCTGAAGAAGCATTTCAAACATTTCTACAAGTATTTCAAAAGTAATCAAATACATTATTGATTACTTTTTATGTAATGAATTTGAGGTAAGAAGTATGAATGAAAATACCAAAGTGCTCTTAAAGACGATTGCTCTTCCCATAGTAAGCTTTCTGTTATTATTCCTAGTGTCCTGGATCATCATAAGTTTTGATCCAGCATATACTGGTGGCATAATTCCTTTAATGTTGGGAACAACTTTCTATTTGGTTTATTTCGCAATTGATAGACTTGGAAATCGTAAGAAAGAACAATGTACTTACCTAACTACTGGTGTTATTGTCTCAAAAGAAATAGATAGAAACAGTGACTATTATGGGGAATATCCAATTTATCAATACAGGTATGGAGGTCAAGAATATACGGTTAGAAGTAATGTTTCAGACAGCAGAAAGAAGACCCGCATAGGTCAAGAAGTGAACATATTCCTAGACACTGAAAATCCTGAAAATTCCTATATTGAATCTTATGACCAAACATTATCTTTGATTGGCAGAATCTTTAAATGGATTGGGATGGTACTAATCTTTATTGGAATCTTTGTAACATTAGGAATAGTTATATTTTAAGTAGTTTAATTAAAAGGGTTAAAAGTTTGTTTTGATTTTAATCGAATGATGAAGCAAAATATAGAATTATTTCAAAACAAACAAATAAATTCTATATAACAATCCTCTTTCCAATTGAATGTTAACTACTTCATTGTTGCTAAATAATCGATGCAAATAAACAATAATAAATAGCACAATACTCAAGCAAATAAATGCATTGTAGATTTTCTTATGTTTATTCTTGAAAAGAATATAAACAAATACAAAGATTATAGGTACGCACCATAATGGATGATAATAAAAAGCTTTCTCAAAATCTAATTTTGCCAAACTTATAAATGCTCTTGTCATCCCACATCCAGGGCAAGAAATACCCGTTAAATATTTAATTGGACAATGGAATATTAAGTAAAAGGCACCAATACCAATTAGTGCCATCATAATCATAAAATAGTTTTTTGCTTTTTTTGTCATTGCTAATGATTATTATTTGTAAAAACCTTTTTCTTTATTGTAAGCATCACAAATTCTGTTTGTATTTTTAATCAATATATTCATAGCAACAAATGGACCGATACCACAAATAATAAAACCAAATAAGTGCCACATTAATACTGATGTACCATTCTCTTGGAAACTCATGCCATATCTTTTGGAATTTTCAGCCAATCTATTGCCTAAACTATACTCCCAGATTATTGGATAAATGCCACATGTGACAAAAGAAAGCAAAATAAACTTAACAAGTCCGCTTGTCTTTTGTCCATCTCCCTCACAAGCAGTATTGACATCTCTTGCCATAGAATAAATAAAGAACCATGAATAAATACCTAACGTAATAATTGATAATAAAACATATGAAAGGAGACCTCTATTAGTTTCTAACGGCCCTTCATTTTCCTTTCCTTGGTAACCTTCTTTAACATCCTCAATGACATTTTTAACTTGAGCTTCAGTTGAAGCCGCAAATGACGAGAATGCTCCCTCAACTTTATTCTCTACTGATTCAGGGTTTAAAGAAGCCCCACATTTTTGACAATATTGTGCATTGTCTTTTACTTCTGTACCACATTTTGGACAATTCATACTCGTACCCCCATTAATATCTAATAAAAGTGTATTATATATATATATATATATCAAGAGGAAAAACACATTTTAAAAGTGCAAAAGAGCAAAACAATATACTAATATTTCGCTTATTGGCGCATTTATATTTTTAACTCATACATTTAGTATTGATTTTCTTCCTAATCTTATATATATTAAAACGTTCGGTTTTAGGAGGAACGCGTTATGGACTTTATTGAATTGTTTGGTTATTGTGGTTCATTCCTGGTATTGATTTCATTTTTAATGACTTCCGTTTTTAAATTAAGAATTGTTAATACCATTGGCAGCATTATCTTTTGTATTTATGCAGTAATAATTAAATCATACCCAACAGCAGTCATGAACTTTTGTCTCGTTTTAATTAATATTCACTTTTTGTTGAAAATGTCTAAGATGGGAAAAGAATATGAATTGGTTAAAGTTGATAAAGATGATAGTTTCGTCAAATATTTAATCAAGCACTATCGCCAAGACATCCTAGATTGTTTTCCAAATATTTCATTGGAATTTGATAATGCCAATGTTGGGTTTATTATCACCTGTAATGGCAATCCTGTGGGATTATCCATTGGTCATTTAGAAAAAGAAAAACTTGAGTTATCACTGGACTATTCAATCCCTGAATATCGTGATTTTTCAATCGGCTCCTTCTTATTTAACAATTTGAAAAATGAAGGAATAAAAAAAGTAATCTATCTTGGTCCAACACAGCACCATCTAGATTACTTAAATAAACTTGGATTTAAAAACACTGATGGAGGATTCGAAAAAGAGTTATAAAATAATCACCTTAAAGGTGATTATTTTGTTAGTATTTCGATATGGTCTTCAAATACCGCAATTGTGTGTTCCCATTGAGCACTAGGTAATCCATCTTTGGTTCTAACAGTCCAGCCATCCAGATTGCTGATTTTAATACCGGATTTGCGACAGTTAATCATTGGTTCAATGGTGAAAACCATTCCTGGAACAATTAAACAACCTGTTCCCTTTTTTCTTTTTTTTTATACAAATGGATCTTCATGGAATTCCAAACCAACCCCATGACCGCCAAAATCTCTTACAACTTTAAAGCCAGCTTTTGAAGCGTGCTGTTCAATTGCATAGCCAACATCTCCTAGAAAACCCCAAGCCTTAACTTGTTCAATTCCAATCTCCAAACATTCTTTTGTAACTTTGACTAATCTTTCCTTTTCTGGTGTTGTTTGACCAATTATAAACATCCTACTAGCGTCAGAATAATAGCCATTTAAGATTGTTGAGACATCTACGTTCACAATGTCCCCTTCTTTTAAAATCGTTTTTTTGTTAGGAATTCCATGGCAAACAACATCGTCAATTGAAACACATACATGTTTTGGATAACCCTCAAACTTATATGGGGCGCAAGTTGCTCCATGACCTTCAGTATATTCAGCTACCCACTCATCAATGTCTTGGGTAGAAATACCGGCTTTTATTTTACTGGCAACATAATCCAATACACCAGTATTGATTATGCCGCTTTCTCTTATTCCATCAATTTGTTCTTTTGTTTTTACAAATCTCCACTGTGGAACTTGATAACCTTTAGAACGGTATTCATCAATCTTAGCTTTTAATTCTTGACGATCATCCATAACTATTCTCCCAATACTGAATACTTCCTGCAGCCCCACTTCATGATTAATAAATATGTAAGAGCCGCAAGCACAACCATTACCACAAAGACATAGAATATGTACATTTCAATTTCAATATCATAATTAAAGATAAGAATAGGGGCAACCTGTAAACCCATCAATATATAATTTCCAAACATTGACAAAAAGGTAGCTCCACCTCTTTTAACACATTCAGCCTCGTTAGCCCAGTCTAACTTGTGATATTTCAAATTATAACACAAACCTAATTCACCAGTTATGAATAAGAACAATTGTGGAACTAAGACCACCAACAGACCTAACAAAAATACCGGCTGAGTGATTATTACGATAGTAAGTGAAGCAAATAATACAATTGGAGCCGCTAATGAATAATGGAAGATTAATTTGCTGTTTAAGACCTCTTCAGCAGTTAATGGCAAACTGCGCAATTGAGAAACAGTCTGTCCCTCCAAAGAGATACTGCTAGAAGAAACCATATATGTGCATAACATGCCTTCAATGAATATGATTGCCATAACTGGGAAAAACAAATCTCCAAAGCCGGCCATTTCCACTATCATCGTACTTCTTATCACATCAGCTTTTATAATAACAAAAATCGTGGCAGCTAAAATGAAAAGTATGCCTATAAGTGTATTAATTAAATATGTATAGGAGTTTAGCCAACGCTTAAACTCTCTCATCCACAAAGCCACAATTCTTGGCTTTTGTTGTACTTCTCTTTTGACATAAACCTTTACAGCTTTAGCTTGAGAAGCAGTCATAACACTTATATAGTCTTTTTGTAGAACTAAGACCATAATTCCAAAAGGAATGACATTAGACAAAATGAACAATAATAGAGCCAGTAAATTCTTATCCCCAACAGCCTTCCCAAACCAAGCAATTGGAGCTACGATGGTAAAGGCTGTCTCAAAATTTCTGACAGCATATAAAATATCTTCAAATAAATTATCACTGAAATAAATGAATACGTAATATGCACCTAAAAACAACAATGTCCCTATTACCTTAAAAACTTGAGGGTTTTTAAGCTTTGAGGTCACTTTATTCAAAAAATAACCAAAAATTGTTCCAATCACAACCGTAATTAGTGGTAAAAACAATAAAGCTACAATTAAGATCAAAAATTGTCCCAAATCAAATGGTTGTTCAAAATATAAGCCAATCAACCCTGGAATCCAAGCCATTAACTCCAAAATGTAATTATAAAGAACTATTTCCAATAGCCTGCTTAACAGGATATCACTGCTCTTAATTGGCATGGACAATAATAAATCATTGTATTTTGATTTAAAGAGATTGTTTTCTGCCAACACAATGGTACTCATGAACATGAAAAACATGCTCAACAACATTACTAAGCAGAAATAGAGCCAGCCCATCCTAATTGGAAATAATGAAGCAGCCAATTCTCTAAAAAGCGAAAAGAATGTTACAGATAAGAAGACTATCAACAGTACATAAGTTAGCCATTGAGGTACTCTTATCTTTTTTTTGCCAATACTTTTCTTGGAAAAGTATTGTTTAAAACTATATTTTGTCAGTGTTAAAAACATGTTACTCTTTCTCCAATTCCAAGAAAGTTTCTTCAAGAGAAGTATCTCCCTTAACTTCATCCATGGTTCCTGTTCTTATTAACTTACCATCTTTAATGATTGCAACCTTATCACATAATTTCTCTGCCACATCTAAGATATGAGTTGAAAAGAAAATAGCTCCGCCATTACTGCACACTTCCTTCATGATTTCTTTAAACTGGAAAGTTGCAATTGGATCTAAACCTACAAAAGGCTCATCCAAAACAATCAATTTAGGTTCATGAATCAAAGCAGCGATGATTGCAAGTTTTTGTTTCATACCATGTGAATAATCACTGATGTGAGTAGCCAGGGAACTTGTTAATTCAAACTGGTCAGCATATTTGCTAATCTTGTTTTCTCTAGTAGCCTTATCTATTTCAAAAATATCAGCCACAAAATTCAAATAATCAATTCCTGATAAATATTCAAACAAATTAGGATTGTCAGGGATGTATGCTAAGTCTCTTTTGGCTTGGATGGGATTGTCTTTTACATTAACACCATTAACAAAAATCTCTCCTTCATCAAAGCTCAATAAACCACAGCTACATTTTATTGTGGTTGTTTTACCAGCACCATTATGGCCTATAAATCCATATAATTCACCTGGTTGAATGTGAAGTGATAAGTCTTCAACAGCTACTTTATCACCATATTTCTTTGTTAAATGTTCAATTCTAAGCATACTAAAAACCCCTTTCTGACAATTCAGATTGCTATTATTCCATTTCCTTATCGCCTGTTTTATCGTAGATTTTGATTCCTTTTCTAACATAATTCTTGAAGAAAGAATCGGTATAGTTAGCGGAACCACTAATAATGATGTCTCCATCAATATATTGTCCTTTGGCGATAACAATGTCCTTTTCTCCTGGATTATAGTTATCAGTTGGTTTGAACGTAGGAATCGTACCAACTACTTTAACTCCATTTACATATGCCGTATATCCAACAATGATATCACTTGCTGTAGCGGTCGCATTGCTAGTGTCCAATGGAACAAAAGTACCAATAACCATCTGTCCATTCACATAAGCCGTTTTACCTTCAGCAATATCTTCACTTCCAGCAAAAGCGTCATTGGTCAAAATGTAACCTTGCTCTAAATAAGCTTCCTTGATTTGATTATATAATCTTCCTTGTAATGCAATAAATACTATGGCAGCACCAGCTAAAACACAGCCTAAAGTCAACAATACCGCATTCAAACCATAACGAGGTGTGATGTATTCATACTCGTCATCATCTTCATCTTCTTCATTTAAAACTAAAGCGGTAGAACCAGTTAGTGTTCCCTCTACTTCATCAACTGTTTCTATGCCAATAGTTGCTTCTGTTACTTCTTGATAATCATCTTCTTCATCTTCTAAGAAGAACTCGTTATCCACTTCATCGCTCACTTCTTCAAGCTCTTCAGTTTGTTCATCATTAAGAGTTTCTAACTCCTCAGTTACTTCTTCATTTTTCTTTTTCTTTAAGAAAGGAAACTTCATTATTCTCCACCTCCTCCCTCTACAGGATCAGGTGTCACTGGGACAACTGGAACAACTTTTTCCTGTCCTACTCCATAGACATTCCACAAAGCCTGTCCCTGGAAGATATTCTTTGGAACTAAGTTCTTTTCACCAACAATCGTAATGTCACTGGTGAGATATCCATTGCCTTTAATCGAAACAGCCTCAGTTGAAGGCTTATACTTATTACCGCTGATTTCCTCCATGTCTCCAATTACTAATTCACCATTTATGTAAGCTGTTTTTCCCTTACGAATGTGTTGGGCCATGGCTGTCGCATCAGAAGTATCTAAAACTTCCTGTGTTCCATAAACAAGCTGTCCATTAACATAAGCTGATTTTCCGGCCACTATGTCTTCTGAAGTGGCTGTCGCATCTATTGTTAAGACATAGCCATCTTCTTTCATGTCTTTCAGCACCTTGTTATTTAAGTATGTATTTGTTAAAAAATAGCCAACAGCCGCGCCTAAAAATAAACCACCGACTGCCAGCAATAACATTCCAAGTGTTAATTTATTAATACCCTTAGATTTCTTTTGTGACATCTAAGTACCTCCTTGTTTACTCAGTATATATAATTATATAATAATTGCTTTGTAAATAACAAATTGTCACGGAATTAACACTATTTCACATAATTAGTTATAATTAAATGTATGAAAAGAGATTACCGCAAAATCTTTAATGTTCTAATGGCTATCATCATTCTATATGAGTGGATGCAAATGTTCATTGGTACAAACAGTCTACTATCCAGCAGTAGCTTTACATCATTAAAGTACTTCACAGTCTTATCAAACCTATTAGAAGCATTCGCCTGCATTCTTTTGGTGTTAAACCATAGACGCGCACACCTATTTAAATACATTGCGGCTACTTCAGTAAGCCTGACATTTTTAGTTGTCATGGTTTTTCTAGGACCAATATTTGGTTATCCTTTCATGTTTAAAGGGACAAACTTTTGGTTTCACTTAGTTATCCCCGTATTGTCTGTATTTGAATTCATCACCTTAAATCAACAAACTTTTACTAGAAAGGCAAATACCCTTGTGGTATTGCCAATGCTTATCTATGGAATTGGTTATGTAGTCAATATCGTAGTTAATGGACTTGAAGGAAATGATTGGTATGCCTTTATGTTGTGGGGGTATCCTGTTGGTATACTAATCTTCATTATCATTTGTTCATTAACCTATCTAATTGGTTATATTTTGAGAGATCTGAATAGAAGATTTAAAAATGCAGAATAATCTGCATTTTTTAATAGTGTTTTTTGCGCTTTAAGTGGAGGCAACTAATTATTTCTACTCCACTCTATTCTTATTCACTTGCTTCCCAAATCATTTCAACAATTGTTGGATGAGGGTGAACTACTTGTCTTAATTCTTGTAAAGTAAGTTTCTTTTGAATAACAACTGCTAGTTCCCCTACCAGATTAGTTGCGTCAGGGCAAAATAATTGTGCACCAATTATTTGTTGCTTATCACTATCCACAACTAGTTTAATGTAGCCACCATCACTATCTTGAATTAAACATTTACCATTAGCACCTGTGACCACTTTCTTGTTAATGACATTTATTCCTTTTTCTTTAGCTTCAGTTTCACTCAAACCAACAGAGGCAATCTCTGGGGATGTATAAACACAGCTTGGTATTAAACTATCATCAACGCTCTTTTCTTTTCCAAGAATAATATCCACGACATTTTTAGCTTGAGCTTCAGCCATGTGCGCTAATTGGATATTGCCACTGCGGCAATCTCCAATCGCAAAGATATTTGATATCTTTGTTCTATAGTTTTCATCAGTAACGATTCCTCTGTTTACTTCTAACAAACCTTCTTCAAATAAACCATCAATATTTGCTTTCCGGCCAGTTGCAACTAATACCGCATCAGCCTTGATGGTCTTCACTTCCCCATTTTTATCTAGATAAGTTACTTCATAAGTTTTACTTATCTTTTTCACACTAGCTTTAGTTACTATGTTTGCACCTTGCTTCTTTAAGGAGAGAGCCAATCTTGTAGCTAGTTCCTTGTCCATGTTTGGAAGCAATTGTTCAGCCATTTCCAAGATTGTTACCTGCTTGCCAAGATTTAAATATACACTGGCGATTTCCACACCAATGACACCACCACCAATTATTAGCAGTGAATCATATAAAGGATAATTCTGTTCTAAAATTTCATCAGAAGTAATCCCATGTTCAACCCCCTCAATTGGAGCTTTCGCAACTAGCGAACCTGTACAAATTAAAATGTTTTCGACTTCATAATCGTTTATCTGGTGTGGGTTAATTATCTTTGCTTTTTCATTCACAACCTCAACTTTTTTTAACAACTTACTAATGCCATCTCTTAAAGTATCAACAACTTCAGTTTTACGAGAAAGAATTTTTTGATAATCGTAACTATAGCCTTGAACTTCTACACCCAGCTTTTCAAGTTTGCTAAGCTTATGATATTCTTCAGAACTATGGATTAAGCTTTTAGTTGGTATGCAGCCTCGGTTTAAACAAGTGCCTCCTAATTTATCCTTTTCAAATAAAACAACACTTAAGCCATTCTCAACAGCCTTTGCGGCTGCTGTATAACCAGCTGGTCCCCCACCAATTATTCCTAAATCATATTTCATTTCCTTAACCTCCTAAAAGTAGTCCTATTACATCTTTCTCATATTCATTGTTTGTTAATGAATACAGTTTGTTATCTAATGGTTTTTGTTTTAGTTTACCTGGTAATTGTTGTAAAGCACCGCTATCCAAACAATCAGTATAAATAGCAATATCCTTTATAACCATCTTTTCAACATTATATTTTATATTCACAATTCCCCAATCAAATCTCTGTTCCTTGGAGAATTCATATTTTTCATCCTTATCATAGATCCAGTTAGGATCACTAAATCTTTTAATCCTGTCTTCTATTTCTACATCATCGTTAATCCTTACAACTTTATTTCCATATACCTCTTCAAAACTCTTAATCAATGCTTCTTTGACTTCCGCAATGGTTAGCTTTGGTTTTAATTGTTTGAGATTGATGACTCTGCTTCTAACAGATTTAATGCTCTTGCTGGCTAGTTTCTTTTTAGATACATTTAAGTACTTAACCAGTTCATCATTATTTACATCCAACATAATGGTGCCATGATGATAACTGTTTTCTTTGCCATGGTAGTAGGCATGTCCTGAAAACTTATGGCCATCAACAGTTAAATCATTTCTGCCATTTTTAATCGCTTTAATTCCTAAGCTATTGATGGCTTTTAAAATTACATCAGTTTGTTTATCTAAATCAAAGTCTTTATTTGCCATTATAAAAGTGAAGTTCAGATTCCCTAAATCATGAAATACTGCTCCACCCCCAGAAAGTCTCCTGGCTAGAAACCCACCATTTTCTTCAAGTTGTTTATAATTTACTTCTTGATTGGCACTTTGATTTCTGCCAATCACAACCGTTCTATAGTTTTGCCATAAATAGAGAATGACACTATTAACAGGAAGAGTATCCAAAAGATACTCTTCCAATGCAATATTATGATATGGATTAGTACAATCCGTTTCAATTAAATATAAATTAGTCATTTTTAAATACATAACGCAAGATTGGATTTCTTGCGGCATCAACCTCATTTGGTCTAGCAATTAAGCATTTATGAGGTGCTGTGTGTAAGTGTTCAGGATTTTCATGAGCCATCTTATGCAGTTCAATGAAGACATCACATGCCTCATCCAAAGTTTCCTTACTTTCAGTCTCAGTTGGCTCTAACATCAAAGCCTCATGAACTATTAGTGGGAAATACATTGTTGGTGGATGGATGCCATAGTCCAACAAGCCTTTCGCAATATCCATCGCACTTACTCCTGTTTCATGTTTTAAGCCTTCTAAAGTTAACACAAACTCATGCATACAAATCTGATCATAAGCAACATCGTAATACTTCTTCAGTTTGTTCATCATGTAGTTAGCATTCAATACTGCATTACCACTAGCTTCTTTAATTCCTTCCTTCCCCAATGATTTAATGTAAGTCAGAGCCTTAACAACAACATCAAAATTACCATAATAGCTTCTTACTTGACCCATTGAATCCTTTGGTGTTTCAAAGTGATATCCATTTGAATCCTTTTCAACGGTTGGTTTTGGCAAGAAGTCTTTTAAGAAATCTTTACAGCCAACTGGACCTGATCCTGGCCCACCACCACCATGTGGGGTAGCAAAGGTCTTATGTAAGTTAAGATGAATGCAGTCAAATCCCATATCACCAGGTCTTACTCTACCCATGATCGCATTCATGTTGGCGCCATCGTAATAACACAATCCTCCTGCTTCATGGATTATCTCTGTTATTTCTAAGATGTTAGGGTCAAATAATCCCAAGGTGTTTGGATTGGTCAACATCAAGCCAGCTGTGTCTTTACCAACAACCTTCTTTAATTCTTCAATATCAACCCCACCTTCACTATTTGATGGAACATTGATAACCTTGAAGCCAGCCATTGTTGCACTTGCTGGATTAGTGCCATGGGCACTATCTGGAACAATGATGTTCACTCTTTCTTCATCATTTCTTGCTTGATGGTACTTTCTAATTAAAAGTAAACCCGCATACTCACCATGTGCTCCAGCTGCTGGCTGAAAACTCATGTCATCCATCCCAGTTATTTCACATAGTAATTGTTTACTTTGATATAAAACTTCCAAAGCCCCTTGAACGGTTTCAATTGGCTGAGTTGGATGTAAGCCTAAGAAATTAGGGTGAGCCGCAACCTCTTCATCAATTCTTGGATTGTACTTCATGGTACAGCTACCAAGAGGATAAAAACCATCATTAACACCATGAGCTTGCTTGGCAAGTTCTGTGTAGTGTCTTGACAAGTCAACTTCACTTAGCTGTGGTAGATTCAGTTTTTCTTTCCTTAGATGTCTTTCATCTAACTGGACTTGTTCGACATCGCAAGGTGGTATTAAGTTTAATCTTCTATTATCTTTGCTCAATTCAAATAATAGTTTCATCTTATAACACCTCCTTAATTGTCTCGACCAAATAATCCATTTCAGCCTTATTATTCATTTCTGTACAACACCATAAAATGTCTTCACCAATAACTTCACCAGCTAAGATTCCTTTTTCAGCTAGCTTACTTACTAGTTGTTCTGCTTTAATTGGACAACTCATCAGGAACTCATGAAAGAATTCCTTATCACTGATTAGCTTAAATCCATCTATTTTACTTAACTCTTTAGCTAAATAATGAGCATTACTAGTGCAATTCGACGCTACTTGTTTTAAGCCATCCGGACCAAGGGCTGCACAATATACAGAGGCAGTCATTGCACATAATGCTTCATTAGAACAAACATTACTTGAAGCCTTTTCTCTTCTGATGTGCTGTTCACGAGCTTGAAGCGTTAACACAAAAGCTCTGTCTCCATTAGCGTCAACTGTCTGTCCAACAATTCTTCCAGGAAGCTTTCTCATCAATTCCTGAGTTGCGGTCATTATTCCCAGATATGGTCCTCCAAAACTCATTGGCAAACCTAATGGCTGTCCTTCTGCTACACAAATATCACAAGCTAATTCTTTAGCGTTTTTCAGCAACGCTAATGAGATAGGGTTAGTATTTAAAATAACCTTGGCCCCTTGTTCATGTGCCAAACAACTGACAGCTTCAACATCTTCAATAACGCCATAGTAGTTAGGTGATTGAATCACCACACCCGCTACAGTATCATTCAATTTCTCTTTTAAATCATCAACATCAACGCTCAAGTCCTTAGATTTAACCATGACGAGATTTACATTTCTGCTTTCACAATATGTTTTAACTGTTTCAAGCACTTGTGGATTAATAGTGTCTACAACCAACATGTCACTTCTTTTACGCTCTTGAACCATGAACACAGCTTCAGCTGTAGCACTGGCTCCATCATAAATAGAAGCATTTGAAACATCCAAACCTGTTAATTCACACATTTGGGTTTGGTATTCAAAAATTGATTGCAGGATGCCTTGCGAAATCTCTGCTTGGTATGGAGTATAGCTTGTTAGAAATTCTTCTTTACTTGTCACCGACTTAACAATTGATGGAATGTAGTGATTGTAAGAACCAGCACCTCTGAAAATATGTTTGAAGACAACGTTCTTCTCAGCAATTTTCTTCATTTCTTGTGCTACTTCTAATTCACTTTTCCCTTCAGGTATGTTTAACTCTTCAAGCAAGGCTTTAGATGGTACAACACCATATAAATCCTCTAAAGAATTAAGTCCTAAAGATTCCAGCATTTCTTTTTGTTCGGCTTTGGTATTTACTACATAGCCAGCCATCTTCTAAGCCTCGCTTGCGCAAACTTCTTGGTAAGCTTCACTGTCTAGTAACTCTTCGCTATCAGTTACATCATTAACTTTAATTAACCATGCGTTATAACAATCTTCATTGATTAAAGCTGGATTATCTAATAACTCTTCATTAACTTCAGCAATGGTTCCAGTGACTGGTGAATAAATGTCACTTACTGCTTTTACTGATTCTACATCAGAAAATGATTCTCCAGAGGTCACTTCATCCCCAACTTCAGGTAAGTTCACAAAGACGATGTCACCTAATGCATCTTGGGCAAAATCAGTCAAGCCAATTACACATAGACCATCTTCTTCCTTAACCCATTCGTGTGTTTTAGCGTATTTTAGTTCTGTTGGTGTTTTAAACATATTTCTCTCCTCCTATTTTTTACGGCTGTAGAATGGTAGTTCAATGACTTCAGCTTTAACTCTTCTGCCACGAACATCAACTTCTACTACAGTTCCCAACTCCTTGAATTCTTTATTTATTAAAGCCATCGCAACAGCTTTATCGATATATGGACACATTGTGCCACTGGTGGTGTGACCAATCAACTTATCACCCACAAAGATATCTTGGTGTTCTCTTAAAATGCCTCTATCAATTACCTGTAAACCTACCCTGCAGATTTGAGGCTGTCCTCTTTCTTCCAGGGCTTGTTTACCAATAAAGTCATCCTTGTTCATCTTAACCCCAAAATCTAAACCAGTCTCCAGTGGTGAAATCTCTTCATCCATCTCATGGCCATAAAGTGGCATGGCGGCCTCAAGCCTTAAGGTATCTCTGGCTCCTAGACCACAAGGGATTAGTCCAAACTCTTCGCCCGCTTCTCTTAGTGTTTTCCAAAGTTTAACTGCATTTTCTTTGGCAGTATATATCTCATATCCTGCTTCACCAGTATAGCCTGTATAAGAAATCATGCATTTCATGTCATTTATGCATACTTCTTCAATCGCTGTGTAATACTTCATTGGGATTGAATCTTCAGGCAATAGTTTCTTGATGATGTCATAAGCCTTTGGGCCTTGAAGAGCTACTTGTGCCAGCGAATCAGAAATATCTTCAATCTCCGTTCCCTCTAACACATATTTCTTCATATGCTCAAAGTCCTTATGTCTGTTAGAAGCATTAACTACCACAAAATAATAGTCTTCCGCAAACTTATAGACAATCAAATCGTCAACACAACCGCCTTTTTCATTACACATCACTGAATATCTAACCTTACCTATTGGCATGTTAGTAAAATCATTTGTCAATAAATGGTTTAAGGTATCCAAAGCGGTTGGTCCTTTAAAAGTAATCTCTCCCATATGAGAAACATCAAATAAACCACAGGCTTCTCTTACTGCCATATGTTCTTTAATGACACCTGTTTGGTATTGCACTGGTAAAAGATATCCTGCGAAAGGAACAATCTTTCCACCTTCTTCAACATGTACATCATACAAAGGCGTTTTTAATTCCATATTATCTTTCTCTCCTTTTATACAAACAAAGACAGGAAAACCATCCCGCCTCTGTATCTTACCTGAAAGATTCTCCCCAAAGGGGATTGCTTCTTTGGTGCTACGCTCTCCAGAGTTTGTCCGAAATCGGTCCTTTTGCCTGAGAGTTCTTGCTTGCCCCTTCGGCGCTATTTATTTAATAGTCTCTCCCGAAATCATCAACCAATTATATAAGTTTTTATCTACTTTCATTATACATAAAACCATTGTGAAAAAAATATGTTATCTCACAAAAATTTAGTAATAGTTATTGATACTAACCTTAGCTAAAATTGAACATTATTTCTGTTTTATTGCCATAACAGACGAATAAAATCTTAATCACTTACTAACTGCCTCCATATATCACGATATACCAACTTATACGAGGCTATGCCACTTATTCTTTTCTTGGCAAAACTTCCGTTTGTTTATGGCAAATGCTATAACTTGGTATTTACAAGATGCACAAACTTGAATTTAACGAGCGGACAGCTTCAAGAATTTTGCTTCGTTCATCTGTTCGTTTGTCAGGTATTCTCCGTTGTAAAACA
>CADBLN010000046.1 GCA_902795525.1 uncultured Erysipelotrichaceae bacterium
ATGGGACATAAGCAATACTTCATTTGCTTTTTCGTAAGCAGTTTTAAAATTCGGTCTAAGCTCTTCCATAGTCTATTCCTCATCATCCTCAAAAATATCATCAAAAACAGAAGAAAGAATATTTTTTGCCTTTTCCAACTGCTCCTCGTTTAGTCCTTTTAGGTTTCTTTGAAGAAAATGCAATGTTGTACTACCTTCTGGTTCCTTACCTTCCATATCATCATTCCCCAACAAATAATCTGTGGAAACATCAAAATATTTAGAAACTCTCAGTAATACATCATCACGTGGCACTACGCCGTTGTTTTCCCACATATTAATGCGACTTTTGCTTATACCAAGCTTAGTAGCCATTACATCCATCGTCATATTTCTATCTGTTCTTAACTTTTTAATTCTTTCGCCAAAAATTTTATTAGACATATCGATTCCTCTTTTTATTGCACTGTGCAATTTTATTGTATTGTATTCATTTTCTTTTGTCAACCAATTTATCATTTATCTAATTCACATCGATAAATAATTCCCTAATAAACAAATAATATATAGTAATTATGCACCTCGCCTATAAATCCCCTAAGTTTCTATATATCATAATTATTAATTATCAGCCATTATGGGTAAACTCAATTCCTGATTAAACAACAATGAACTATACATTTATAATTAATACTATATTAATATGTATATACGAAAAGCCAACCGAGACTTATTTATCCCGATTGGCTTTTTTTCTCTATTCTTTTTTTACTGTTAATTATTTAGCATAATCTACAGCAGCTTGACCAGCGATTTGGCCAAAGACAATAATATCAGCTACTGCATTACCACCTAAACGGTTAGCACCATGTACACCACCAGTTACTTCACCAGCAGCGAATAAACCAGCAATTGCCTTACCATCTTTATCTAATACTTCTGTATTTGCATTGATCTTAACACCACCCATTGTATGATGAACACCAGGGTTAACTGTTAAGGCATAATAAGGAGCTTGATCTAATGGTTCAGCGAAACTTGTTCTTCCGAATTCTTCATCAGTCTTATTCGCAACATTTTCATTCCATTTAGCCATTGTTTCAGCGAATGCTGCTTCATCAATTTCCATAGCCTTAGCTAATTCTTCATATGTTTCACCTGTTACTGTGAAGCCCTTGTTGATATAGCCTTGAATAACGGCAGATTTTTCCACCATTCTAGAGTCTACTACTAACCAAACAATACCATCTGTTTGTTCGAATTCGGCAGCACTGACTTTATCACGTGTGCTAACTTCATCAAAGAATCTCTTACCTTCTTTATTGACAAGGATAGCACCATCACCACGTAAACCTTCTGTAATTAAGCTAGCAGCACCATCTTGAACGTGTACTGTTGGGTGTAATTGGATTTGTTCCATATCTACTGTATCTGCACCTGCTTCTTCAGCAAGAACGATACCAGAACCATCAGCACCAGGTGCGTTTGTAGAAACATAACCACCATATGCTTCTTGGTATTTACCAACCATTTCCATGTTATAGCCGAAACCACCAGTAGCTAATACTACAGATTTCGCATTAATTGTAATTGTTTTGCCATCGCTTTCTGCTTCAATACCTACAACTGCATCGCCATCTTTTACAATCTTAGTAGCCTTAGTAGAAGTAAGAAGAGTAATATTTTCTCTTGCCTTAACTGCTTCTTCTAATACAGGAACTAAATATGCACCAACAGAGATCGTTTTACCTTCAGCATTGATTGGTCTATGAATTCTCTTAACAGAAGCACCACCAAATGAAGCAACATCAATTAAACCAGAATTATCTTCAGATACTTCCTTAGATACTTTGTTTACAAAAGCAATACCATTAGCGGATTGTTCAGCTAATACCTTAACTAATTCAACATTATTTAATGCCTTACCACCAACTAATGTATCTAATTCCATTAATTCAACACTGTCGAAGTAACCTTCTTTATTTGCCTTATATTCTTCATATTGTTTTTCAACAGTTTCTACTAAAGCCATTACATCAGCATTATCTGCATAACTTTCTTTAGCAGAAGCAAGTGTCTTTTCAACACCAGCATCTTCTCCGAATTCATTCTTGTCTTGGAATTCTGTATCTGCGGCATTCATACCACCAGTAGAACGTACTGTATTACCACCAACTACTGCTTGACCTTCTACAAGAACAACCTTCTTACCCGCATCAGCTGCTGTAATCGCAGCAGTCATACCAGCACCACCAGCACCAATAATCACAATATCAGTATCTAATGTATCTGATACTGTTTCTTCTTCTACTTCTTTAGCAACTAAGTCTTCTGGTTTTAAACCAGCTTCAGCTAAAGCAGCAATTGTCGCTTCAATAACCGCATTACTTGTTACTGTTGCCCCACTTACTGTATCTACATCTGTAGAATTCTTCTTAGTGATTGCTTCAGAAACGATATCTAATGCAGGAACACCTAAACCTGGAGTTTCATCTTTACCTTCTGCCTTAACAGAAACGATTTCTCCATCTTTCAATTCTACTGTTACTGTTACTGGACCACCATTACCTTTAGCTTCACCAGTAAATGTACCACTTACTTTTTCTTCAACTTTTTCTTCTTCTTTTGTTTCTTCTTTAGATTCTGTATTTGCTGTATTATTTGAGCAACCTACAGTTAGAAGTAACGCAAACATCAAGAATAATGATACGAACTTTTTCATTTTTTCCTCCCTATATGCTTTTTAGCAACTACATTCTTCCATAAGAAAAAAAGCTATACAAGGTTTTGAAACTTTAATAAATTCGTGATTTTTTAACAAACATGCTTTTTATTGCCACACACCCAATTTGTTTCGTATATTAATGATGAAAGACAACCGGAGGAAATATAAATGAATGAGAATAAACAATTAACAGATAATCTATTAGAAAATGTAACTGGTGGGGAAATGTCAGGAGAAGAAGAACTTGAATTTTTAGATCAATTCATAGATGACCCCGACTTACAACGTGCTTGGACAGCTGCAATTCATTATTTATATAATTATCCTGGTTATAACTATTATGCATACAAAAACATACTTAATGTGCTTGTTCCTTGGGCAATTGAAAATGATCGCATCATGCTGAGTGAAAGAGAATTCAAAAAAATTTGTTTAGAAGCATACACAAAATTCCACAAAAAAATACATGGTTAAACACAGCCCTTAAAAGAGCCTACTTTATAAAAAAGCAGACTCTTTTTTTATTCAACTAAATAGGTTTTTCTCATCTTATATTCTTGTTTCTTACCTTCATTCCATTGCGATAGCGGTCTATAGTAGCCAGTAATACGCGAATATACTGCTGTTTCTTTTTTACACTTAGGGCAAATATCCACTTCCCCTTTCAAATACCCGTGCTTTGGGCATAAAGAATATGTTGGCGCAATGGAAAAATATGGAATTTGGTAATTACCAATAATCTTTCTGACTAAGATTAAAGCTACATCATCACTATGTAAAGCTTCTTTTAAATAAACATGGAAAGCTGTTCCTGATGTATATAACTTTTGAAATCTTTCTTGTACATCCAA
>CADBLN010000047.1 GCA_902795525.1 uncultured Erysipelotrichaceae bacterium
ATCTTTCATAGCAGCTCTAATGATGCTGTTGTCTGTAGCTGATGGAGCACCAGCAACATCTGCATTTAGATATTCGAAAATTTCATTATCAGCAACGAATTGTTTGTAAGTGTCAGTTTCCTTTGTCCATTGATATAGAGCAGGATAGTTAACAGCTTTACACCAACCGGCATTTACTTCTGCACTACCGAAGTATTCAGTGAATGCTGCAGCAGCTTTAATTCTTGCTTCATCGCCATAGTTGAAAATCATCATACCACGGTTCCAAGCAGGAGCCCATTCAACTTTTCCGCCTTGAGGTACGATACCGAATGCATATTCAGGACCGCCTTTGCCAGGACCAACATATGGAAGACCAGCAACTGAGCCAATGAAACATACGATGTTTTCTTGGTTGAATGCACTTGAACAATATCCATCGTTTAAGCCTGATACATCTGTGAATAAGCCTTTAGCAAATCCATCAGCAATCATTTGGAATTGAGCAGCAACTTCAGGAGTATTGAAGAAAATTTCCTTAGTAGCTGGATCATACATCTTATTACCTGTTTGGTAAATCAATGCGTTTGCAACATCAGTTGGTGAGTCGATAGCGAATACACCAGCTAGTTTTGATGATAATGGTGAACCATCTTTTGCTTTGATAGTATCAGCATTATCTAAAATCTTTTGACAAGTTTCTACTAATTCAGCCCAAGTTTTAGGTGCACTAACACCAGCTTGTTCAAAGACTGACTTATTGTAGAAGAATACTGGACCACTACTTACCATTGGTAAATGGTGTAATTTGCCATCTGCAAATGAAGTAGCTTCGTCATAAACTGCAGCAGGTAATTGAGCAATAATTTCCTTGCTTAGATACTTGCTTAGATCAACAACTTTGTCATCAGCAACGTAGTTAGCTGCAGTTGAAGCATAGTCGAAGTACATGTCAGGACCATTACCAGCCATAACAGCTTGATAGATTTTGTCTGCTAAACCATCTTTAGGTTGAGATTCAGCAACAACAGTGTAAGTTTCTTGTGAAGCGTTGAAATCAGCAACAGCTTTTTCAAGATACTCTTTTTGACCTTCAGTATATGAGTGCCAAATTGTTACTGTAGCTTTTTCTTCAGGTTTCTTACATGCAGTTAATGATAAAACCATTAGAATAGCTAGTAAACTAGTTAATAATTTTTTCATTTTTTTCCTTCCTTCTTGCTTTTTAGCACACTATATTATATACACATTTGAATAAACAAGGCAAACAAAAAAGAAAGTTTACCTTTCTTTCCTGGAAACGATTTCAATTAATTCGATTCCACTTTTGTTTCTTGAATAATCTGTCTCCAGATTGTTCTGTATTCTTGTGACATATTCATCTAATTGTTTTAACTCTTTGTCACTAAAACCTTCATAAGTATTTTGCTCCACTTCTTCAAAAATGGCCAAACTCTTTCTTGATAGCTTTTTACCTTTTTCAGTCGCATATAATTCAAACTTTCGCTCATCTTTTTCATTAACTTTCCTGATAATTATCTCATTTGCCAGCATCCTTTTAATTGATTTGGTAATGGTTGCTTTTGAGGAAGCAAAATAGTCAGCTAAGTCTTTTTGGGTACATCCTGGGTGCATCACAATATAATCTAATAAATGGATTTGACCATAGTAAATACTGTCAAAAGATTGCATCCTGCTGCCGATATGCCATCTCTTCAACTGACCAATTCTTTTAAACTTATAATTTAGTTCCTTCTTATCCATAACTATGCTCCCTATACTTTTTTCAGTGCCTGATGGATTTCGTATAGTTTAAACACATACATAAAATCAATCGCATAAATAATCATGTTTATCGTATATTGAAGTGCAACATTGGTATTTAAAATACTTAATATCATACTTATCATTTCTAAACCAACACAAACTGTCACATAACTAAATAAGATCTGTGGCTGTTTCCTCAAATAATATGTTGCGTCGATGTCAACCATGGCTTTTGAAATAACAAATAATTGATAATAAGACAATAGAGTCAATGCCATTGTCATGTACATGTATGCATCAGGCATGTTTAAATACATTTTTAAAGTAGAAGCAATCAAACTTCCCACAAACAGAACAAAGTTTAAAACCTTGGTTGCTTGCTGACGCAACTGTACGCTTTTACTTTCAATCTCGTTGCTCCCTACAATGATTAAAAAATAGCCAATGAATGTAGGTAACACCTGTAGAGGAATAACTTTAGTTCCAAAATCAAAAGCTAAGGTAAAAGTGATTTGCGAAAATAGTACACCGAAGATTAATTTAATCATTTCAAACCTCAGTATCATACTATCACAATTAATGCTTTTAATGTATAATACTAATGATTGTGAGGTTTTAATTATGAACGAAAACTTAAGTGATCAGGAAGTAGTAAGACGTCAGAAGATGGAAGAGCTCAGGGCTCAAGGAATTGACCCTTTTGGTCATGCTTATAAACAAACACACCACTCAACTGAATTAAAACAAATCTATGGTGCAAACACTAAAGAAGAATTAGAAGAAATGAATATCACTGTCTCAGTTGCTGGTAGAATCATGTCTAAACGAAGAATGGGCAAGATTGGTTTTATGCATCTGCAAGACAAAGATGGACAAATACAAGTCGTTGTTAACAAAGCAACAATTGGCGAAGATGTTTACGAAATCTTCAAAGCTAGTGATATTGGAGATATCATCGGTATTGAGGGCAACGTTGTTAAAACCGATTCGGGTGAATTGTCAGTAAAAGCTACTGTATATACACACCTCAGTAAAGCTCTACGCCCACTTCCTGAAAAATTCCATGGTTTAACAGATAAAGAAGAACGTTTCAGAAGAAGATACGTTGATTTAATTATGAACGATGATGCTAGAAGAATTGCCTTCATGAGACCAAAAATAATCAGAGCAATTCAGCACTATTTTGATTCACAAGGCTTAGTTGAAGTTGAAACCCCTGTACTAAACACTATTCTAGGAGGAGCAAATGCCAGACCATTTGTCACTCACCATAACACTTTAGATATAAGTATGTATTTAAGAATAGCTACTGAGTTAGCCCTTAAAAGACTGATTGTTGGTGGTATGGAGGGAGTTTATGAAATTGGCAGATTATTCCGTAATGAAGGAATGGATGCTACTCACAATCCAGAGTTCACAACCATCGAATGGTATGTTGCCTATAAGGATATGCATGGCATGATGGAAATGTGCGAACAAATGTTTGAAAGTGTCGCATTAGAAGTATTAGGTACAACTGAAATCGAGTACCAAGGCAAACAAATTTCTTTGAAAGGTCCATACAAGAAAATCACCATGGTTGACGCCATAAAGGAACAATGCGGTGTGGACTTCCTTAAAGTGAACGGTGACGAGGAAGCAATTACCCTGGCTAAAGAACATCACATTGAATTAGCTGAACACGAAAAGAATTATGGACACATCATCGAAAAGTTCTTTGACAAGTATGTTGAAGAAACCTTGATTCAGCCAACATTTATATATAGCTATCCAATTGAAATTTCACCATTAGCTAAAAAGAATCCTGACAATCCAAGATTCACTGATAGAACTGAAATCTTCATTGATGGTCACGAATATGGTAATGCCTTTACAGAGTTAAATGATCCAATTGACCAAAAAGAAAGATTCTTAGCTCAATTAGCTGAAAAAGATAAAGGTAATGAAGAAGCTACTGAAATGGACATAGATTACATTGAAGCTTTAGAATATGGATTACCTCCAACAGGTGGTATGGGTGTAGGTATTGACAGATTTGTCATGTTGCTGACAAACACCGATACTATTCGAGAGATTCTGTTGTTCCCTACAATGAAGCCAAGAAATGAAAATGACTGATAAATAAAGGCGTTTTGAAAATTAAGTGACAAAACTTACGCCCAAAATACACCCAATTTAAAAACGGTGACAACAAGCATAAATAAATGGAGATGCTAATTCGAAATAGCATCTCTTGTCTTTTATTCATAATACTAGTTAAATTATGTAGACTTATAACCTATCAATGAAAAACCTGTCTAGGGTTAGCCTATCTAGGAAAAACCGGGACAATAAAATACTAAAATATAAATTACTTATCCTATCCTTTCCTATCCGATTCTTGATATCTTTGCCAATAATATATGAAAGAATGACTATTTAGTTATTTTCTAATTTATAGTATTCATTTAAACCTTCATTTATGAATTCATCTTTTACATCGTATAAGTAATTGATGTCATTGAATAGTTTTCTGGTAATTACAGCTAAGCCAGCCAAATCTAACCTGTCATATTTTTCTAAAATTGTAGAACTAATAACATTACTATAAGTTGCGATATAGTTAGAATACCCAATAATCTTTTTCGTTTTTACTCCATGCAATTTATCTGCGAAGTCTCCACCTTCATCATTAATCATAGCAAGATGAATTAATTGAATAATTGTATTTATTAATACTTCTAACGTTAATGAAGATCCAAATTTAAAAATATCACCAAAGCTTATTACTTCAGTAAGTTTCTCTACAGTATTTTCGTCTAGGATTAAACTTGATCCTGGTAATTGTATACCAGCAATTGTGTATGTATCAGATGCAATATGAATCAATTGTTTTATAAATGCTGCAACAAATGGTTTAGGATCTTCTTTTGTTCTATCAATAGATTTTTCAAGTGCAACAGCAAAACTTGCCTTATTAGATAAAATACAAGGATCCTTATATTCATTCGTATAACTCACATGATATGTAGATGGAATCTTATTCTTAGTTGACGTTATAGTATTTGTCATTATGTTGACAGTTCCAACCAGTAATCCTACAAGCGGATCATGCCCTAGTGTTGCAAAACGATGATTTACTCCTTTTGTCTTTCCTTTAAACAAGCCTAGATTTTTTCCTTCTTCATATCTTTGAGCATCATATGGGACACCACGTGACGTAATAATCATTTCCATTGGTGCATAATATCTCTTAAGTTTAGTATCATTTTTGCCATCAAACTTTCCTAATAAACCTTTTTGTTTTTCTTTAATTGCCGC
>CADBLN010000048.1 GCA_902795525.1 uncultured Erysipelotrichaceae bacterium
CTAAGAAAGTTGTTATCTCTGCTC
Source organism: uncultured Erysipelotrichaceae bacterium (assembly GCA_902795525.1). Classification (GTDB taxonomy): domain Bacteria; phylum Bacillota_I; class Bacilli_A; order Erysipelotrichales; family Erysipelotrichaceae; genus RUG521. The sequence goes on from CADBLN010000048.1 coordinate 25, forward strand.
CTGCAGGAAATGATTTACCAACAATCGTTTATAACACTAACCACACTACATTAAAACCAGAAGATACAGTTATTTCTGCAGCTTCTTGTACAACAAACTGCTTAGCACCTATGGCTAAAGCATTAAATGATTTCGCACCAATTCAATCAGGTATCATGACAACTGTTCACGCATATACTGGTGACCAAATGGTATTAGATGGACCACACAGAAAAGGTGATAAGAGACGTGCAAGAGCTGCTGCTGCTAACATCGTTCCAAACAGCACAGGTGCTGCAAAGGCCATTGGTTTAGTTATTCCTGAATTGAATGGTAAGTTAATTGGTTCAGCTCAACGTGTTCCAACTCCTACAGGATCAACAACTATTTTAGTAGCTGTTGTTAAGGGTAAGGATGTAACTAAGGAAGCTATCAATGCTGCTATGAAGGCACAAGCTAATGAATCATTCGGTTATAACACTGATGAAATCGTTTCAAGCGATATCATCGGTAGCACTTATGGTTCAATCTTCGATGCTACTCAAACAATGGTGTCAAAGATTGATGATGAAACTTATCATGTACAAGTAGTATCTTGGTATGATAACGAAAATAGTTATACTAGCCAAATGGTTAGAACTATTAAGTATGTAGCTTCTCTATAAGATAAGCATTTAGATTCTAGCAAAGCAAACATCATTTATTGATGTTTGCTTTTTTATTTTAGTAGATTAAAAGCCAGCATTGCTGGCTTAATTTGTGTTTAATGAATGTCTATTGCAATGTCCCCTGATACAGTAGATATTTCATATTGTTTATTTCCATTTCCTAACACAAAATCTCGATTAGTCACCTTGGCAAATGGCAGTGGCTTTGTGGAGTCATAATCAATATCTCCAGAAGAGGTTCTGATTTTAGCAGTAAAATCATCATCATAGAGGTCTATATCTACATCACCACTAGTAGAAGATATCTTTAGTTCTTGAATGTTTTGAATGTTTGCTTCAATATCTCCAGATATAGTAGCGATTGAAGCACTTTCACCATTGTGGTTTCTAACTTCAACATCACCTGAGGTCGAATTAAGTTCTAATTCGCCAATACTTCTTGAAATATCAATATCTCCTGAAGTTGTCGAACTTTGAATTAAATCAATGCTGGAATTTTCCACATCTATATCACCACTGATTGTGGTGACTTTAAGTAATGAACCCGTAGTATTAGAAATTCTTATATCACCAGATGTCAGTTCTATTAGTGCTTTGTCTAACTGTAATGATTCAATGTTTACATCTGAAGAAAGAGAAGTTATTACAATATTGGTGATAGAAGATGGTAATTCTATTCTAAGTTTAAAGTCATTATTTGAAGGGTTGAAAACAACACTGTTTCCACTAACACCAACCTTTAGACTGTCATCTTCTTTAACTGGTAATGCTCTTTGGTAGTGATATATAAGTTCATTTCCTCTTTCAATAGCAATGTTTCCAGAACATCTGTCGGTTTTAATCATTAAGGTATCAACATCATTTAGGTTATCTACCTTGCTTGTAAATGGGTCTTCATAATGCAGGTTAGCAATATTTGTGAAGGTATCTTCAATCCCTCTACTAAGCTTTTTGATGAACTCCTTAAAATCACTAAAATCAAAATCAAAATCAAGTTTAAGGTCTTCCTTACCAAAGGAATTATAACTGTTTTTAACTGTAGGACGAGGCTCAACTGTCTGAACATAAGCAACAACCTCTTCAACAGTTCCAAACTTTTCTATTACTTCTTCCTCACTTTGTCCTTTTGCTATGCCATCATTAATGTGGTTTTCAAAGTTGTCAATCAATTCGTCAATAAAGTCCTTAGGATAGCCGGACAATTGCACTTTTAGTTTTTCGATATATTCAGTTTTATTCATAATAATCTTCCTACTTTCTCTACAAAATCTTTCCATTCTTCAATTTGGGTTTGTTGGTAAATCCTACCTGTATCTGTAATTTGGTAGTATTTTCTTGCTGGACCAGAACTGGATTCAACAAGGTATGTGGTCACATACTCATTGTCTTTTAACCTCTTGAGAATCAGGTACAGAGTTCCAGCTGTTGTGGACATTTCTTCGGAAATGGTTTCAGTCAGTTCATATCCATACATATCATGTTTAGATAATAAAGATAGAACACATAATTCCAAAACTCCTTTTTTGAATTGGGCATCCATATTACACCTCTTTCTAGGTAGATTGTATCACATACTATATTGTAATGCAATATAGTATGTGGTGATTTCTCATCTCCTTTATTTATCAAGATTTGTTAAAGATTTGGGCTACTGTGTTATTTATGTAAATCAGAAGTGCTATTATATCATATGGACTTAGTGGTTTTATATGAAGGTTGATGTTTTTAAACAATACATTGCTCAAACAAAGCGAATTTTAGAACTATCATCTTTACGTTTAGATGGCATTCAAGATGAAGAAGCTTATCGTTTGGCTTTGCTGAAATCTTTCCAAGAAATTGGTGAGCTTTCTGATGCCAATAATCAATTGCTTGAAAAGTATTTCCACCCAATAATCAATGATCCAGACATGTTAACTATTGAAAACATCAATGTAATGCGAGAATTCAGTAGTCTTTTAGTTGATGCCACAACAATGGAAGGTATTGATTTACCACTGCTACAAAGAATGGCTGAAAAGCTTCTCGAAAAAGCTGAAAAATTAGATGATTTGAGAATGAAAATTTTAGCATTAGATAGTGTTGTTATTTCTTCATATATGATGGTTAACTTAACAACCAGGCTTTATCCAGAGTTTGATTACTGTTTTAAATACAGGGATATTGGATTAAATGCTGCAAATCAGCTATTAGAATATTTAGACAAGGATAGATTTAATGAACTGCCAGATGCTGAATGCAAGGAATTGGTAGTAATTAATTCACGTTTTATTCGCTCACTTTTTGATTGGGATGATATTGAGGACAAAAGAGCTCGAAACATTAAGGATATTGAAATGATGGAGAGGGCTTTGGAAATAGGAAGAGATCCTTTCTATACAGAGCAGCTTCCAAATCATCCTTGGGTAATTCATAGATTCAGGACACTGCAGTATTTGGCTGATTTTACCGAATATCATAATGCTCATCAGTTCTCTTTTGAACAATGTCAAAAACTGCTGACATACACTAAGGAAATGCTTGATTACATCAAACAGCACCCAGAGCTAGAAGACAGCTGTCCAATTGAGGAGCAGGATTTCTTGCTGGCTAGAAATAGATATTTTGGTGGCGAGATTGACTTAGAAACTTATAAGAAAGAACTGCTGAGAATTATTGATAGAACTAATCCTTTGGATGTAGATGCAAGGGGAATGTATATAAATGTTGTCGTTCCTTATGAGTATATATTGAGTTTGGATAAAAACAATCTTACAGCTGAGGAAGGTCAAAGATTAACAGCCATATATAATGAATTGATTTCTTACGTCTACCGCATGTCAAAGACAGGAGCTTTGAGTTTTATGCTGACATTTGTTTCGGATGTTTTAAAAGCATTTATCGAAGTTGATGGAGGCATGAATTTTGAAGAGTTCTGTTTGAAATTAATGGTGGCAATTCACCCGCCAACATTTATTCATACTATGGA
>CADBLN010000049.1 GCA_902795525.1 uncultured Erysipelotrichaceae bacterium
AAAATTGTTTCTTCAATTTTATTGAAAGCAATAGGCTTGTCATTAAATATTGAAAAAGGCGAAGACACTTTTGCGACAGATGAATTCAAGAAATTTATGGAGGCTATGAATTGGCCTGTTTATGACGTTGAGCAAGAAAATAACCAAAGAGATTTCTTAAATTTATATCTATTGTTATACACTGCAATCTTTGGTGATTATGAAGAGGTTGCTAACACCTTGATTAGTGATAAAGAATCTATTCAAACTAGAGCTTTATTCGCTATCTATGAGAACCAAAGACCTGATGAACGCCCAACTGAAGAAGGTTCATATAACCTAATTAACGCTAAGTTCTTTGATGATCGCCGTTACGATTTAAACAAGGCTGGCCGTTATAAAGTTATGAAGAAGTTAGGCGCTTATCGCAGAACAAAGGATTATTATTTAGCTGAAGATTTGATTGGTGCAGATGGTAATGTAGCTGTACCAGCAAATACTTATGTTAACACCAAAGAATTATTAAATACTGTTAAGGAAACTTTGGATAAAGGTGTTTATATGCATGCTTTACCTCAAAAGTTTGCTTTCTCACATCCTGACGTCGTAACTGTTCCAGTTAGTTATGAATTGGGACTAGTTGGCCGTATCTTAGCCCACAATGTTGAGGGAAAGAGTTTGTATCTTGAACAAGGTACAGTTTTAACTGAAGGCGATGTTAAGACATTAAAGAAAAACAGTATTGATGAAATACAAGTATATGGTGGCATTTTTGCTGAAGCAATTGAATTGAATAAGAAAAATGTTATTTCAGTATTGAACTATGGTTCAAGACTATATTCATTAGGCAGACTTGTTGACAGTAAAGGAATTGATATCGAAATCGATGAAGAGTTAGTAATCGACCGCTATATTCCTAACACTGAAGAACCAACTCTTTCTAATGACCATCGTCAATGGATAGTTGATAAAGTCAAAGGTGGCGAAAGTTTCACTTTGTATTTAGTGGGCAGTGCTAACCAAATTATCTATGTCAAGACAGATCCAGAAGACAAGGAATTTGTTAAGGTCATTGGTGTAGATCCATTTACTACTAAGAAGACAATCATCACAGGTGATATGTATGCCCAATATTCATATATGTTAAATATGATGGATGGTGTTGGTACAGTTGATGATATTGACCAATTAGGAAACCGTCGTATCAGAACCGTTGGTGAATTGATTCAAAACCAATATCGTATTGGTTTAAGCAGGATGGAAAAGAACGTTAAGGAAAAAATGTCTATTACAGAGATTGCAAACTTAACACCAAAGAACTTAACCAATATTCGTTCATTAACAATGGCAATTAAGGAATTTTTCTCAAGTTCTCAATTGTCACAGTTCATGGACCAACAAAACCCACTTGCTGAATTGACAAATAAACGTCGTATTTCAGCATTAGGTCCAGGTGGTTTAACTAGAGAAAGAGCAGGATTTGAAGTACGTGACGTTCACTCAACTCACTATGGTAGAATCTGTCCAATTGAAACACCAGAAGGACCAAACATTGGTTTGATTAACTATTTAACATCATATGGTAAGGTAAACGAATATGGATTTATTCAAACCCCATACCGTATTGTTGATAAGGAAACTGGACAAGTATTGGATGATGTTGTTTATTTGTCTGCTGATGATGAAATGGACTATGTCATTGCCCAAGCAAACGAGGTTCATGATGGTTATCTAACTAACGAACAATGTGTTTGCCGTTATCAAACTGAAACAGTCATGATGCCTAAGGAAAAAGTTGAACTTGTTGACGTATCACCAAAGCAGATTATTTCTGTAGCTGCAGCTTGTATTCCATTCTTGGAAAACGATGACGCTACACGTGCTTTGATGGGTGCAAACATGCAACGTCAAGCAGTTCCACTATTAAAACCACATTCACCAAATGTAGGTACAGGTATGGAGTATCGTGTTGCCAAAGACTCAGGTAGTGCTGTTGTCTGTGTAAGAGATGGTATTGTCACTTATGTCGATGCTACTAAGATTATCGTTGATGAAGGCGATGGCGAATACACATATAACTTAGCTAAGTTCCAACGCTCTAATGCTGGTACTTGTGTTAACCAAACTCCAATCGTTGAAATTGGTGAAAAAGTTGAAGCAGGAGACATCTTAGCTGATGGACCTTCAATGGAAAACGGTGAATTGGCATTAGGACAAAACGTAAAAATTGCTTTCATGACATGGCATGGCTATAACTATGAAGATGCTGTCATCATGTCTGAAAGAATGGTTAAAGATGATGTTTTCACTTCAATTCATATTGAAGAGTATTCAATTGAATGTCGTGATACAAAGCTTGGACCAGAAGAAATCACTAGAGATATTCCAAATGTTCCAGAAGTGAGCTGTCGTAACCTTGACTCCAGAGGAATCGTAATGATTGGTGCTGAAGTTAAGGAAGGCGATATCCTTGTTGGTAAGGTAACTCCAAAGGGACAAAGTGAAGTTTCTCCTGAAGAAAAACTATTACTAGCAATCTTTGGTGAAAAATCCAGAGAAGTTAGAGATAATTCATTGAAAGTACCTCATGGTGGTGCAGGTATCGTTCAAGACATTAGAATCTTTACTCGTAAAGATGGTCATGAACTATCACCAGGTGTTAATGAGGTAGTTAAAGTTTATATCGTTCAGAAACGTAAGATTTCTGAAGGTGATAAGATGGCAGGTCGTCATGGTAACAAAGGTGTTATCGCTAAGATTTTACCTGAAGAAGATATGCCATACTTGCCAGATGGCACTAAGATTGACATCATGTTAAACCCATTCGGTGTTCCTTCACGTATGAACATTGGACAGGTATTAGAAGTGCACTTAGGTTTAGCTGCTGAAAAGTTAGGTTGCAAGTTCTCAACTCCAGTATTTGACGGAATAAATAATGAGGAGCTTCAATCAATCTTAAAAGCAACAAATGCTACACCTGATGGTAAGACAATTCTATATGATGGTCAAACCGGTGAACCATTTGATGAAAGAGTTGCGGTTGGTGTCATGTATATGATTAAGTTGGCACACATGGTTGACGACAAGTTGCATGCTCGTGCTACTGGTCCTTATTCACTTGTAACGCAACAACCACTTGGTGGTAAGGCTCAAAACGGTGGTCAAAGATTTGGTGAAATGGAAGTTTGGGCTCTTGAAGCTTATGGAGCATCTTATACCTTAAGTGAGATTTTGACAGTTAAGTCAGATGACATCACTGGACGTACTAAGACCTATGAAGCAATTATTAAGGGTAAACCTATTCCTGATCCAAGTATTGGAGAATCATTCAGAGTATTAACTCATGAGCTACAAGCCTTAGCGCTTGATGTAAAGATTTATGATAAAGATGGTGGCGAAGTTGATATTTCTCAATACAACGAGGACAATAAGTCATCCACAACCGATCATAAAGAAGAAATGGTCGCAGAATCAACAGGCTTAACTATTACTGACGGTGATGATGAAATTCCTGAAGCTGCAGTAGTTGGAGCTGATGATTACTACGATGATGAATTAATGTAGAGGAGGTACTATAGTATGAATATTAATGATGTAGCTTCTATACAAATCGGATTAGCTTCTCCTGAGAGAATCCTGGAATGGTCTCATGGTGAAGTAAAAAAACCTGAAACAATTAACTATCGTTCTCAAAAACCAGAACGTGATGGTTTATTCTGCGAACGTATCTTTGGTCCTACTAAGGACTGGGAATGTTATTGTGGAAAGTATAAGAAAGTAAGATACCAAGGTGTTGTTTGTGACAGATGTGGTGTTGAAATTACTAGAAGCGCTGTTAGACGTGAACGTATGGGTCATATTCAATTGGCAGCTCCAGTAACTCACATTTGGTATTTAAGAGGAACACCAAGTAGAATGTCCTTATTACTTAACGTTCCACCAAAACAATTAGAGGAAGTTGTCTATTTCGTAAGTTGGATTGTTACCGATCCAAAGGATACATCTCTTGAATATAAAGAAATTCTTTCACCAAGAAAGTACAACGAGAAAATTGCCGAATTTGGTATTGGCAGTTTTACTGCTAAAGTTGGTGCTGAAGCTGTAAAGACTTTGTTGGAACAAGTTGATATTGAAAAAGAATATAATGATTTAATTAACGAATTAGAAACAGCTCAAGGCGAAAAACGTAAAAAACTAATTAAACGTTTAGAAACTGTTAACGCATTTAGAGAATCAGGTCAAAAACCTGAATGGATGGTCTTAAGTGTTTTACCAGTAATTCCACCTGATTTAAGACCAATGCTTCAATTGGATGGTGGTCGTTTTGCCACTAGCGACTTAAATGATTTATATCGTCGTATCATTACTCGTAATAATCGTTTAAATAAGTTGTTAGAATTAGGAACTCCAGCTATCATTGTTCAAAACGAAAAACGTATGTTACAAGAAGCTGTTGATGCCTTAATTGATAATGGTAGAAGAAGTAAGCCTGTAACAGGTGCCGGAAATCGTGCTTTGAAATCTCTATCACATAGTTTGAAGGGTAAACAAGGTAGATTCCGTCAAAACCTATTAGGAAAACGTGTTGACTTTTCTGGCCGTTCAGTTATTGCTGTTGGTCCAAATTTAAAAATGTATCAATGTGGTATTCCTAGAGAAATGGCTTTACAGCTGTTTAAACCATTTATCATTAATGAAATTGTTTATCAAGGTTTAGCTGGTAACCCAAAAACAGCAGAAAACCAAATCTTTAACAAACTTGATCCAAGAGTTTGGGATATTGTTGAAGAAGTTGTTAAAAACCATCCAGTTTTATTAAACCGTGCGCCAACATTGCACCGTTTAGGTATTCAAGCATTCATGCCTCAACTAGTTGAAGGTAGGGCTATTAGATTACATCCATTGGTATGTACAGCATTCAACGCTGACTTTGATGGAGACCAAATGGCCGTTCACGTTCCACTAAGTGAAGAAGCATGTGCTGAGGCTAAGGTATTAATGTTGGGGTCAAATAACATTCTGTCACCAAAAGATGGAAAACCTATTGTTACTCCATCACAAGACATGGTACTTGGTAATTTCTATTTAACAATGGAAGAAACTAAGGAAGAATTCTTAGCTGAAGCTGAGAGTTTAAGAAAACTTGGTGACGAACAAGCAGCTCAATTGTGGGAACAATATGCTGCTGGTGAAGGAAGAGTCTTCAAAGATGTAAATGAAGTGTTAATGGCATATGATGAAAAACAAGTTCACTTGCATACTCGTATCGCCTTAAAGACATCTTCATTGAAGAAGTCGTTCTTCACAAAAGCACAAAACGAAAAGTACTTAATCACAACTGTTGGTAAGATTATTTTCAATAGTGTCTTCCCAGCTGACTTCCCTTATGTTAATGAAGTTAAGAGTGGTTGGAATGTGAAGATGCCTGATGAGTACTTTGTTGAATATGGAACCGACATTCCTGAATTTATCGCATCAATGCCTGAGCATAATGCCGTTAGAAAAAAGGATTTAGGAGAAATCATTGCGGAAGTTTATAAAAGATATGCAAACAAGCCTGAAAATCAAGCAGGAGATATCGATGGTGAAGATTATCATGGTGAAGACCAAACATTCGTATATTTTGATAGAATTAAAGACAATGGATTCAAGTATTCAACTATTGCAGGTATGACTATCTCATTAGATGATATAAAAGTATCTCCAAACAAAGAAGCTTATGTTGAAGAAGGTAAGATTCAAGCTGAACAACTATTAAAGTTGTATCATCGTGGTCTACTAACAGAAGCTGAGTGGGAGAGAAAACTTATTGACTTATGGGGTGGCATCAAAGATAAGATTGGTGATGAGTTGATGGAAGCATTACCAAAGAAAAACCCTATCAACATGATGGCTGTATCTGGCGCTCGTGGTAACAAATCACACTTTACCCAGTTAGCTGGTATGCGTGGTTTGATGAGTAAGCCAACACAAGCAAAGAGTGCTAAGGGTTATCAAAGATCCATCATTGAAGTACCTATTTATTCATGTTTCCGTGAAGGACAAAACGTAAGTGAGTTCTTTATTGCTTCACATGGTATTAGAAAAGGTCTAACCGACACTGCATTAAAAACTGCATCATCTGGTTATCTAACAAGAAGACTAGTTGACGTTGCTCAAGATGTAGTTGTTGAAGAAGACGATTGCGGAACTGATAATGGTTATCTTGTTGAAAACATCGTTGACAGAAAGAACAATACAATTATTGAATCACTATACGAAAGAATTGTAGGACGCTATTCTAAGGAAGACATTGTTGATCCTAAGACTGGTGAACTAATTGTAGGTGATGATGAGTTTATCGATGAAGTTAAAGCTCAAAAGATTGTTGACGCTGGTATTGAACAAGTATTAATTAGAAATGCCTTCGTATGTAAATCTGAACACGGTGTTTGTCGCAAGTGTTATGGACGTAATATGGCAACTGGTAAGATGGTTGAAAACGGAGAAGCTATTGGTATCATGGCAGCTCAATCAATTGGTGAACCAGGTACTCAGCTAACAATGCGTAACTTCCATACTGGTGGTGTTGCCAGTGCAGAGGGTGATATTACTCAAGGTTTGCCACGTGTTGAAGAATTATTCGAAGCACGTTGTCCAAAGCACCCTGCTTTATTAGCAAAAATTTCTGGTGAAATCACAGCAATTGAACCATTAGAAGATAATGCTGGAATCAGAATTACCATAACTAATGAAGTTGAAAGTAAAGATCACAAAGCAGATCCTACTCAAGTCATTAGAACTTGGTTAAAGGTTGGTAGCTACATTGAAGCTGGTGACAAATTAACTGAAGGTCAGGTAAACCCTAAAGAATTAATTGAAGTTGCTGGCGTTGAGGCAGTTCAAAATTACATTTTGAAAGAGGTTAAGAAGGTTTATCAAGCTCAAGGTATTGATATTTCAGATAAACACTTGGAAATCATGATTTGCCAGATGTTAAGAAAAGTTGTTATCACTGAAGGTGGTGACACAGGATTATCAGCAGGCACTCAAATTAGTAAGCCAAGAATTACTGAAATTAACCTAGGTGTTTTGATGAATGGCGGAACACCTGCTAAGTTTACACCAACTCTATTGGGTATTTCAAAATCGTCTGTTGAAACTGATTCATGGTTGTCAGCAGCATCATTCCAAGAAACTACCAAAGTTTTAACTGATGCCGCTGTAAAAGGTAAAATTGACTCTTTAAGAGGTCTGAAAGAAAATGTCATTATTGGTAAGAAGATACCTGCCGGTACTGGTAGCGACGCTGAAAGAGAATCAACTATTGAAATTAAGGAAAGAGCTCAAAGAATGCGTGCACTTAAAGCTGAAAGACTTGCTGATGGTGAGTCCGAAGAAACAAGCCGTATGCAAGAGATGATTGCTATTCCTGATATCATAGGCTTAAAAGAACCTGAAGAAAGCGACACAGCTGAATAAAAAGTAAAGAACTCAGTTCACATTGATATCATCCCCCTAAGGTAGACACGAGAAATACTTAAAATCTCGCTTCTTACCAAAGGGGGATTTTATTATGGGAAGAAATAATAAGTATTCTTTTGAACAGAAAGTACAGGCATGTGAGGATTATCTATCTGGAAGAAAGTCTGCTGTGGAGATTGCCAGACAACTGAACATGGGGATAGGAGGAGAGTGTCATATCCGACAATGGTCGAAAAAATATAAGGCTTATGGTTCGTCTGTCTTTGAAGAAACTCATCACAACAGAACCTATTCCAAAGAGTTTAAGCAGAAAGTCGTAAAAGAATATCTTTCAGGAAGAGGATCTCTTAAAGATCTTGCGGTCAAATATGGTATCCCTTCTTACGAAACACCTAGACAATGGGTCTTATCGTATAATAACCATATAGAGTTAAAGGACTATGATCCTAAAAGTGAGGTCTATATGGCAAAAGGAAGAAAAACAACTTTTGATGAACGTCTTGAGATTGTGAAGTATTGTCTTAAACATCAAAGAAACATCAAGAATACCGCTTGTCTGTATAAGTGCAGCTATGCGCAAGTCAGATCGTGGCTCATCAAATATGAACTGGATGGTGAAGAAGCTCTTCAAGACAAAAGAGGTCGTAAAAAGAAGGAAGAAGAACTCAGCGACCTTGAAAAGGCACAAAGACAGATACGTATACTTGAAAAAGAAAAAGAAGAATTTAAAAGGAAGTATGAACTATTAAAAAAAGCAGAGACTCTAGAAAGGTGGTGATTGACTCTTTACCAAAGGCAAAGAAAATCTACTTAATAAAACAGAATAAGATTATTGATTATGAACTGATCAAAACTCTTCACGAAGAAGGCTATGACATATCTTTCATGTGTAAGGAACTTGGTGTATCAAGAGCAGCCTACTATAAATGGACAAAAAGAAAGCCTTCTATAAGAGAGGCTGAAAATGAAAAGCTTTTAAGCATCATAGAGAAAGTATCCTCATCAAATAATTCCTTATATGGATCGCAAACCATGACTTACTATATACGCAATAGATATAATCTTACATACAACCACAAAAGAGTATACAGAATCATGTGTATTAATAATATCGTTTCAAACTACAGAAGGAAATCAACTAATAACTATAAGAAATCAACTCCGGAAGTAACGGCTGAAAATCTGCTTAAAAGAGACTTTAATGCGGACATACCAAATCAAAAATGGTGTACGGACATTACCGAGATAAAGATTCCGACAACAAACGACAAGTTATATATATCACCTGTACTTGATCTCTATGACAGGTATCCTGTTTCCCTCGCTGTATCAGAAAGAAACGATACAGCGATTACAAGTCAAGCACTCAGGAAAGCACATGAGGCTTATCCAGAAGCGAAACCCATATATCATTCAGACCGTGGTTTTCAATACACAAGAGCAGTCTTTAAGAACGAACTTGAAAGCTACGGGATAATCCAATCTATGTCCAGGATTTCCAAATGTATCGATAATGGCCCTTGCGAACAATTCCAAGGTCAATTCAAGGATATCTTATTCACTTTATTCCCTGATGTCACAACAAAGCAAGAAATGATTACAGCAATCCATAAGACGCTTGATTATTACATCAATCACTATCCACAGAAAAGATTCAAGGGAAAGACTGCCGGCCAGGTTAGAAAGGAAGCCCTAAAGACAGAAAAACCTATAGCCTATCCAATCGCAGCTAACCCCAAAATCACTAGGTATTGGCAATATATTGAAGAACTGAGGAATCGTTCTTTAAAACAAAAATAACATTACAAAAGAAAATCATCTGTAATACAGATCAAATCTGCAAAACAGATGATTATTCTATACACTGAGATTTAATTATTTCCTCTGTCTACTTGACAGGGAAGGTATCA
>CADBLN010000050.1 GCA_902795525.1 uncultured Erysipelotrichaceae bacterium
TAATTGTATGCAATATACTTATTAACAAGTCTTTCTATTTCTTTTAATTGCTCTTCACTAACTTTTTCATAGTGAGTAAAATCAAATCTACCATAATCTGGTCCTACAAAAGATCCGGCCTGATGAACGTGATCACCAATTACAGTTCTTAAAGCTGAATGCAACAAATGTAAGCTTGAGTGGTTCTTCATGGTTTGCTTTCTAGCTTCCCCGTTTATTTCTAAATGGAACTTGTCCCCTACTTTGATACGTCCTTTTTCAATCAAAACATGATGTAAAGCTTGTTTATGAGGAGCCTTGATAACTTTATTTACCTTCATGGTTGTTGTTGAATTTGTGATAATTCCTTCATCCCAAATCTGACCGCCACTTTCAGCATAGAAACAAGTTTCATCGAAAATGACATCACCCTCATCTTCTAACTCGCTGACCAGGTTGCCATCTTTAAATAGTCCGATAACAGTAGCATCATTAGCCCAATTACTGTATCCTACGAATTCACTATTTTCAGTAAAATTCATTAAATCTTCAGCTTGAGAAGACATTGATTGGTCATCATTACGAGCACTTCTAGCCCTTTCTCTTTGCTTACTCATTTCTGCATCAAAGCCAGCTTGATCAATGCTGAAACCTTTTTCTTCAGCAATTTCCCTAGTCAATTCTAGTGGAAAACCATAAGTGTCATATAGTTTGAAGGCAACAGTACCTTCAATTATCTTAGATGAATTACTGCTTAAAACTTCATTTAAAATCTTTTCACCTTCATTTAAAGTTATCTGAAATCTTTCTTCTTCAGCCTTAACAAGTTTTTGAATATATTCAACCTTTTCCATCAAATATGGATAGTAGTCTTTCATGTTTTCAGCAACAATAGGCACTAACTTGTACATGTATGCACCTTTGATATCCAAGCTCTTTCCATATCTTACAGCCCTTCTTAAGACCCTTCTTAGGATGTAGCCTCTACCCTCATTTGAGAATAGAGCCCCATCAGCTAAAGCAAAGGTAACAGTTCTGATATGGTCCGCAATGACACGATAAGCCATCTTGTTTGGATCCTCATATTTCTTTTCGGTCATCTTTTCAACTTCTCTGATCACAGGTAAAAATAAATCTGTATCAAAATTGGTTTCGCCACCTTGAACAATACAAACTAATCTCTCCAATCCCATGCCTGTATCAATGTTTTTCTGAGGTAGCTCTTTGTAATCTTTTCTATCAACACCTTCTTGAGAATTGTATTGAGAAAAGACGACATTCCAAACTTCAATGTATCTGTCATTTTCTAATTCTTCAAAGAATAGTTTTTCACCAATTCCTTCAGGATCAAATTCCGGACCTCTATCATAATAGATTTCAGTATCAGGACCACAAGGGCCATTACCTATTTCCCAGTAATTGTTAGGAGATTTACAAATGTGACTAGGGTCAACACCACAATCATTCACCCAGATGTTATAAGCTTCTTCATCATCAACATAGACTGTTACATACATTCTTTCTTTTTCAAAACCAATCCATTCAGGGTCAGTTAAAAAATGCCACGCAAACGGAATAGCCTCTTTTTTGAAGTAATCTCCAATTGAAAAATTACCCAACATCTCAAAGAAAGTATGATGTCTTGCGGTTTTACCAACATTTTCAATGTCATTTGTTCTTATCGATTTTTGAGCATTTGTGATGCGGCGTGACTTTGGTGTCTCAGAACCATCAAAATACTTTTTTAATGCAGCAACCCCAGCATTAATCCATAATAAGGTTGGATCATTATGAGGTATTAAAGATGCACCTGGCTCAATCATATGCCCTCTTTCTTCAAAATACTCTAAGAACATTCTTCTAATTTGATCACTGCTTAACTGTTTCATTTATAACCCTCCATAAAATAAAAGTCCCTGCCAAAGACAGGAACGAATTCTCGCGGTACCATCCTGATTCATATCTTATGATATGCACCTTTATTAGTCTTTAACGCAGACATACGTCAATGTTTGCATTGCCCTTAGCAGGTAGCTTCAATATCTTAATCAATAACTTCCACCACACGTTATTTCTCTAAGCTTTTCAGATATCTACTAATCCCACTTCACTGGTTTACGCAAATTATTATATCATATCACCATCAAAATATGCCAACAATCGTTTTTGCAAAGTCGTTTTTCTTTCATAATGATTAGTATTATTTACTCCCCTTAAGAAAGCTTCCTTTTGCCCAATTAGAATCAGATGTTTATTGGCCCTTGTTACCCCTGTATAAAGCAAGCGTTTTTGAAGCATTATGTTATATTCATTTAACACCGGCATGACGACTATTGGGTATTCACTTCCTTGGGCTTTATGAACAGAAATACAATAGGCATGGGTAATGTTCACAAATGTTTCTGAAGTATACTCAACAATTATACCTTCAAAATCTACTATTAACCTATTTTGGTGGTTGACATCTTCCTTAGCAAAAACTATTTCAATCAAAATGCCAATATCCCCATTGAATACATCATCATCAGGTTGGTTTTTCAACTGTAGAATCTTATCCCCTTCTCTAAAGGTTCTAAAGCCTACAACTAATTCCCTTTTACTGTGGCTTGGAGGATTAAATTCTTTTTGCAATGCTATATTCAAAGCATCTATTCCATTTAAGCCTCTATATTGAGGAGCAAGAACTTGAACATTCATAAATGAATCATATATGGTGTTGTACTTGTTTAAGGCCTTTTCCACAACTTGTAGAGTCAAGTCTTTAACTTGTGTTGGCTGGCACTCAAAAAAGCGCACATCACGGTCTGCATGGATGTCTTCACAATTATTGTTTTTAATATCAAAAGCAAGCGAGATAATGTCACTGCCCTCTTGTTGGCGATATATCTTTTCCAGACTTACGATTCTAAATAGCTGTGAGTCAATCATGTCTTTCAAAACCTTACCAATACCAACAGATGGTAATTGGTCTTGATCTCCAATTAAAATTATCTTTTTAAATTGCTTACCAGCTTTTAAAAGATTATAAAAAACCCACTGGTCTAGCATCGAAAACTCATCAATTATTAATAAGTCAATCCAAAGCGGATCTCCTTCATCTTTGGCAAATCTACCCGTTTCTTTATCCCACTTCAAAAGCGAATGAACTGTTCTTGCTTCACAATCAGTCAATTCAGATAAACGCTTACTTGCCCTACCAGTTGGGGCACACAAGGTAATTGCATATTGAGGAAAGAGCTTTCTGCAAAGCTTAACCATCCCTCTGACAATAGTTGTTTTTCCTGTTCCTGGCCCCCCTGTTAATATTAACAAATCTTCCTCAAAAAAGGCTTCGATTGCTTCTTTCTGCTTATCTTGGTATTCAATGCCTATTTCTTTTTCAATTTCAGAAATTCCTTGTTCTATTTCCTCTTTGTTGATTCTTGCGAATTGTTCTTGAGGAAACAAAGAAAGATACTGTGCTATGTATTTTTCAGCAGTATATTGGGTTATTGGATATACTCTATCTTCTTCAAACACCACGGTATTATTAGCCCTTAAACCTTCAAATATATCTTCTAAACTATAGTTTTCAGCATCAATAGAATCGTTTAGTTTATTAACAAATTCATCATATTCCAAATAACTATCGCCTCTTTGGCTGCACCATTCTAATAACAAATAGTTAGCTAAAGCTTCAAGTCTATATGGGTGGTCCAAAGAGAAACCAATTGATTGGGCAAATTTATCAGCCGTTTGAAAGCCAATACCATCAACATCTATTATCATTTTATAAGGATTTTCTTTAATGATTCTCATCATATCGTTACCATAGATGTTTTCTAATCTCATGATATTCTTCATTGAGAGATGATTGCTGGTAAGATAGAAATAATTCTGGTCCATATCACTCTCTATTCCTGCTAAAATAGCTAATTTTCTCTTAATCGTCATTTTGGGAACTGTATTGAGTACATCAGGGTTTTCTTTTATTTTTTCCAAGATGTCTTCACCTAACACACTCACCAAAACTTCCGCATACTTAGGACCTATTCCTTTAAATTGGGCACCCGATAAATACCTGATAAGATTGGCTGAATCATGAAATAACACTTTCTCAATTTGTTCCACATTAAACTGCATCCCATATTTTGGATGCTCACTATAATTACCGAAAAGATTATACTCATGTTCTTTGTCTATTTCAGGAAAATAGCCAGTAACTGTAACTACTTCATCGTCTCTACTATCAAGTTCAAAAATAGCTACAGTGTAGCTATTAGATCCTCTAAAAATAGTTTTGATGAAACGACCTGTTATCTGCATACTATTTTTCCAATCGCTCTTTAATTAATTCTTGTGAATCTACCCCATTTAGAAAGGTTTGTTCAATCACTCCACCACCCAAGCAAACATCACCTTGATAAAAGACTGCCTGTTGACCTGGAGTCACTGAGGAAACTTGTTGAGGATATTTAACCAAGACAAGATTATCATTGAATTTTTCAATTGTGACAGGATTATCTTGTTGGCGATATCTAAACTTCGCGCAAGCATTAATTGGCATATCAACATCTTTTAACCAATTGACACCACTGACTAAACAACTATCGCTATTCAACCATTGTGTTGCGTTACTATTAGTGACATATAGCTCGTTAGTACTAACGTTTTTGCCAATCACAAACCATCTGCCTTGGTCCCCACCAATGCCCAAACCTTTTCTTTGGCCAATGGTATAGTACATGACACCACCATGTCTTCCTACAACTTCTTTAGTTGAGATATCAATGATATTGCCATCTTTAGCAGGAAGATAGTTTTGTAAGAACTGTTTAAAATTTCTTTCTCCAATAAAACATATACCTGTGGAATCCTTTTTATTAGCAACATTCAGTTTTAACTCATTTGCGATTTCCCTTACTTCTGGTTTACTAATGTCACCTAATGGAAAATAAGTAGTATTCAAAGCTTCTTTATTAACCTGAGCCAAGAAATATGTCTGATCTTTATTTAAATCAGTAGCTTTCTTCAAAATGCTTTGGTTTTCTTCATGCACAACCTTGGCATAATGTCCTGTAGCGACATTCTCAAACCCTTGCTTTCTTGCGAACTCAAAAAAAGCATCAAATTTAATATATTTGTTACAGAGAATATCTGGATTTGGAGTTCTTCCTTTTTTGTATTCTTCTAGAAAACTAACAAAGACATCGTCCCAATACTCTTTTATAAAGTCCACTCTTAAAAGAGGAATATCAAGTAACTCTGCCACCTTTTTGGCATCATTATAATCTTCCTCTTGGGGACAAATATCATTTTCCAAAGTGGGATTTCCTAAAACATCATTATTGGCAGCGGAATCCCAATTTCGCATAAAAGCACCACTGACATCATGTCCTTGTTTTTTAAGCAAATATGCGGCTACAGCACTATCAACGCCACCTGATAAACCCACTAAAATCTTCATATTGTAAGTATAGCATCTTAAGGGTAAATTAAAAAGGCTTTAACAAGCCTCTCTAACCTTTCCACATGCCTCATATTCAGGGCATTCATCACACATGCTGTCTTGAATGCTACGCAATTGTGCAGGGACAAACACCCCTATTTCTTCATCGTCGTATCCTACCAACAATCTTCTTTCATCCATCATTATTGGTCTTTTTAGTATTGATGGGTTTAACTGAATGAAACGAACTAATTCACTCATGCTCATATTGTCAATGTCCAAATTGGAGTCTTTAATAACCTTAGAACGCTTTGAAATGATATCATCTGTACCATTTTCACTTCTTTCCAGTAAAAAGCGAATCTCTTTTTCATTAAGAATAGTCGAAAAAAGATTTTTTTCAATGTATTCCATGTCATGGTCTTTTAACCATTGTTTGGCCTTACGACATGAAGCACAACCAGGTGAGGTATAAATTATCAACATACAAGCGACCTCCCTTCAAGAATCATTATAACATACTTGTCCAACAAAAAAGAAACCATCACAGTTTCTTTATTTTCAATGGCGCGCCCTACAGGAATCGAACCCACAACCTCTTGATCCGTAGTCAAGCGCTCTATCCAGTTGAGCTAAGGGCGCAATGCTAGAATATAATAGCAAACAATCCCACACAATTCAAGAAAAAAGCGAGATTTAATCTCGCTAATTGACAAACCTGTCTAGTTTATGAACTTTCCAATGTCCAAGCCATAAACAACACCAGTGACTACTTGTCCAAGATCTTCATCATCAACCTCTCTTATGCCATATTGCAAGTCCATTAGGATTCTATGAACTTTAACAATCTTAGAGGGATGTATTCAAAATGCACTCCTTGAACTACTAGAATTAAAGGAAATCTCTGTAAAGGAATTCTGCGATAAGACCAGCAAAGCACTTTAACAAAACTTTGAGAAAGGATAAAATATAAGTGAAAGTAGTTGGAGGAAATAGAAATGAAGTTTTTGCAAATATTGTTAGAACTAGCTGTTATTGCACTAGCTGTTATTGAAATAATCTTTAACATACAGTTGAACTCAACTGTTAGAGTCCCAATAAAAATGATCGCAATCCCCGTTGCTATTGTTGTGTTGGTACTGATTATTCTTACTTTCGAATTTACAGAAATCAAGAATAACAGAGAAAAGAAAAAGAAACTCACCCAAAAATATGAAGACGAGATTAATTCATTGAAAGAAGAAAAAAGTGAAAACATTAGCACAACTGAAGAACCTACAAACAAAGAAGAAGCTTAGCTTCTTCTTATTTGTATTTCTCAACTATTTTCATGGCTACATCTGGATAATTAGTAATGATGCTTGTTAAACCTAATTGACACGCAATTTCCATATGTTCTGGTAAATTAACTGTCCAGGTGTTAATCTCCAAACCTTTCTCCTTAGCTTCTTTAACCCATTCAGCACCTTCAACTAGATACAAAGCTGGATGCAATGCTGTCCCATTATGCCTCTTTACATAATCAATCACTTCCAGAAAACCATCTTCATATAAAAAACCTACATAAGCATCAGGTTGCCTATCCAGCACATCAACACAATGCTGGTGATTGAAAGAAGAATAAATTACTTGATTATTCATATCATATTCATCCACAAGATCCATTACCTTACATACAATTCCTGGATACTTGATAATCGCCGTTTTAAATTCAATATTAATGATTTTATTTGTCCCTTTAAAGAGGCTCAAAACTTCATCTAGCTTTGGAATATCACAATGTTGGTATTCTGGATGTGTTTTATTATAGTTGAATTCTCTTAACTGCTGAAAAGTTAAATCCTTTACCCATCCGGTACCATCACTAGTGCGGTCAATAGTTTCATCATGAATAATTACCAATTCACCATCTTTAGACATTTGTACATCTAACTCTACCCCATCACAATTCATTTCTAAAGCCATTTTAAATGATTCCATCGTATTTTCAGGAGCGTAACCACTAGCACCACGATGGCCTAAAACATAAGGTTGTTTCTGTTTTTGTAGTCTCATAATAAAATTACCTCGTCTATTCAATTATAGCTTATGGCAAAAAACCTTGAAAAGAATAAGTTTATTGTTATAATTGTTTTAAAGACGAAGAAGATGAAGTAGTAGGTTTACCAAACTAGCCTAAGAGAATCAATGTTTGCTGAGAATTGATCTGGTCGTAAACTGAATTGGAACATTGGAGTTGCGCAAGCCGGTAGTACCGTTATCTCAAGAGTGACCATTAGGTAATTTGGGTGGTACCACGTTAAAGCGTCCCAAAGGAGGCTTTTTTATTTTGGAGGAAGAGTTATGAAAAGAATGGTAAGTGGCATTAAGCCAACGGGTGAATTGACCTTAGGTAATTACATTGGTGCCCTAAGAAATTTCGTAAAGTATCAAGACGATTTCGACTTGTATGTTTTTATTGCGAATTTACACTGTGTTACTGTTCCAATTGAACCAGCAGAGTTAAGAAAAAACCTTAAAGATGCTATTGCACTGTATTTAGCTTGTGGATTAGATCCTGAAAAATGTACCATCTTCTTACAATCAGATGTCCTTGAACATGCTCAGCTTGGATGGCTGTTAACTTGTATGACTTACATGGGTGAATTAAATAGAATGACTCAGTTTAAAGAAAAAACTCATAATCAACAAGATGAGAGTATTGGAGCTGGCTTGTTTGTTTACCCTTCTTTGATGGCGGCAGATATTTTGTTATATGATGCTGACTATGTTCCTGTTGGAAATGACCAAAAACAGCATGTAGAACTGGCTAGAGACTTAGCTCAGAGATTCAATAATCGTTATTCTGAAACCTTTGTAGTTCCAGAACCAAAGATTGCGGAAGTCGGTGCTAGAATCATGTCGTTATCAGACCCAAACAAAAAAATGAGTAAGTCAGAAGAAAGCAATAAAGGCTGCATTTACTTATTAGATGACTTAAATGTTGCACGTAAAAAAGTAATGAGTGCTGTTACAGACAACTTGGCTCAAGTTAAATATGATAAGGAAAACCAACCTGGAATCAGTAACTTGTTAGAAATCATGTCATCATTGTCATCTGAAAGTATTGAATCCATATGCTCACGCTTTGAAGGTAAGGGCTATGGAGATTTCAAGGCAGCGGTTGCTGATGTAGTATGTGAAGAATTAGCTAAAATTCAATCGAAATATCACGATATTATCAATAGTGATATGATTGAAACTGTTCTAAAAGACGGAGCAGAAAAGGCCCATAAGCAGGCCTTCAAAAAACTCAAAAAAGTACAAAAGAAAATGGGCATTGATATCATGTAAAAGAAGCTACGGCTTCTTTTTTTACAGGCATAACAAGATAACAACTATAGCAATTGTCATTATAAGTGGTATTAGGATTTTATATGGCATCTTTAACACCTCACTGCACTAAATACTTTAACTAAACTGAAATCAATAGTCAACTATTCCTAATGGCTGCCATCACAGTAACTTTACTTGCTTTATAAGCTGGAAAAAGGCCACAGATTAAACCAACTAAAAGAATTCTAATTAAAATGCTAAAAGTATTAGAATAGTCAATTACAAAACTACTATTCTTTGTTAAAGAAAAAAGTATCAAAAACATCAATAATAATGAGATTAATGTGGAAATCAAGAGTACGCACATTGTTTCTAACATGAATTGCAAATAAATAAATCTACTGGAGGCCCCAAAGGCCTTTTTAACTCCTATTTCAAAAGTCCTTTCTTTTAATGAACTTAAGGTGTTGTTGATTAAGCCTAAAAATGAGACAAACACTGCCACAAAAGCCAAGAACAATAAAACCTTCTGGACTAAACTTAAAATTGTATTAGTAGCCTGGGACACCTGTCCTTGGCTTACACAGACATAATTCTTATCATTTAAATACTTATCCAAACCTTCTTCTTTGCCCACAAAGTAGTAACTGATTTGTCTGCTTCTTGTTCTTAAATGATACTTAGATGGTACAAAAGCTGTATTATCTACATCAATAAAAAGATTTCCATCTTGTGAGTTTATTATCCCCGCCACTTTAAAAGAAACTCCATCTATTAAAACTTCTTGATCGACTTTTGGATAACCGAATTTTTGATGACTCTTATTTCCCAAAACAATGACATTATCATTGTAATAATCATCGGCCACACTAAAAAACTGACCATCGCTAAATTGAAAATCAAACATTTCAGATAATTGAGCATTGCAACTAACAAGATTATAGTCATCGTAAGCAACACTATAAAAAACTGATGCAGTTTTAATGCCTCTGCTTTGACACCATGAATCAAACCAACCTTCACTCAATTGGCTGCCATCAAATACTTGCAGCATGGTTACATCTAAACCTAAAGAAGATATCTGCTTGGAAACATTACTCACAATTGTATTGGAAAGCACATTGACAATAAGAACCAAAAATATTGCCACACTATTAGCTAAGATATTCAAATAATGTTGTTTACGATGAAACCAGATTTCTTTCACTAACCACACGTCCCTTATCCATCCTTATCATGTAATCAGATTGCAATGCTATATGTTCATCATGAGTGACCATTATTATTGTTAAGCCTTGATGTTGCAATTGCTTGAATATCTTTAATATGTTCTGTGAATTTTCTTTATCTAGTGCTCCAGTTGGTTCATCAGCAAGTATAATCTTAGCTTGACTCGCTAAGACTCTCGCAATAGCTACCCTTTGCCTTTGCCCGCCAGAAAGCTGGTTAGGAAAAAAAGAGCCATAGTTACTTAAATCCACCATATTTAAGATACGTTTGACTTCGTCAGCCTGAACTTTCTTGTTTTTCAAATAAAGTGGTAAACAAACATTCTCCATAACATTTAGATATGGCAACAGATGAAACTCTTGAAAAACCATTCCAACCTGTATTTTTAATGTATTTTGATTGACGATTTCATTATCTAACAAGTACATGCCACTATCAGGATAATCAAATCCAGCAAGTATGTTTAATAATGTTGTCTTACCACAACCGCTTGCTCCTACAATAGAAATAAACTGTTTATTCTTAACATTTATGCTAACCTTTTTCAAAGCTTCAACCTCGATATTTGATCCCACATATTTCTTGGAAATATTAATCAGTTTAATCATTCAAAAGCTCCTTTATCGCCGTATCAACAATGCATACCTGCTTACCTTCAAGGGCAATACCACTAATGGAAGCAAATTGTTCATTGAACTTCAGAACTTTAATATCAATTCTATATTTATCTAAGTGATTTAAATCGTTCAACCAACCACTATCAATTAGATAGTCACCTTTTTCATCATGTAATAAAGCCCTTTTATCAACCAACAAGCAAGTTTGCTTATCTAAAGAAATACTTAAATTAACTTGTTGATTAAGTTTTAATCCTTGCCTGTCTTCAATTGAAAAATAAACATCGTAATATACTAGTTCATCAATTTGATATCCATACTCACTTTTACCTAAATAGCGTGCTAGCCGAGGCTTATCGTCTGTTAAAAACAGAGCTTCAGTTTCTTCATCCACCAAAGACCAATAGTCACTGTTTAATTTACAGCTTAAAAAATAATTATCATCAACAACGACAACTCTATCGTTAGAAACTTCTGTAATAAAACCATCAATTGAAACCTTTAGATTATTTGTTTTATTATCGAAGTCTTTATACTTCAAGACTATTGTATCCTTAAATACTCTGTCCCCAACTTTATAATTCTGTTCACTTATATAACCTTGAAAGTAATAAAAATGAGCCTTGCCTGTTACCACTGCGGTTGTCTTAAATATTTCTTCAAACACATCATAAACAATCTCTGTTGTTTCAACAGATTCCAACAAAACTCTATTACCGGTATTAAACAAAACAACCATTAATACGATTGATAGCAGCAGCAAAAAAACAATTTGCAATTTTTTCTTCATACTATACTATATCGTTCAAAGTGAAAAAATCCTCAAAAAAACTACAGAAATTCCTGTAGTTTAATCGTTCTTTATCATTTTTACATCAACGTTCACTTGTTCAAGTTCAACATTATCTATCTTAGTGAATTGGTTGATAATCTTTTTAGCAGTGGTATCAATCTGTTGAATATCAGCATTTACCTTTTCAAAATCCTTTGTTACATTATTCCATCTAGAATTAAATCTATCAAATTCAACAGCAAGTTTCTGCAATTCACTTTGCATCTCCACAACCCTTTCATTCTTACTTTGGCCTAAATAAATTGCCTTTATTGCCGTTATGTAAGCCATTAAAGTTGTTGGAGAAACAATATATACTTTATTCTTGTATGACTCTTCGATTACCTCCTCATAGTGACCATATATTTCTGCAAATACAGCTTCTGCTGGAATAAACATGTAAGCAAAATCGCTTGTTTCTGCAGCAGTCACATATTTACTGGAAATATCTTTAATATGCTTGATACAATCGTTCTTAAACTGTCTGCGAGCTTGTTCCTGCTGTTCTTTTGTCAGTTCTTGATTGTACATTCTATTATAGTTTTCTAATGGGAACTTTGAATCTACTGGAATCAAACCCAATGGTTCTGGAGCAACCACGACAGCGTCTACCATATTACCATTAGAAAGTTTATATTGTTTCATAAATCTTTGATCATTTACACCAAAACTACTCTCTAAAATAGAATACAATTCAATCTCACCATAGGTTCCTCTTTGTTTTTTGTCAGTTAACACATTTTGCAATGAATTAATCTCTGTTGATAAAGAAGTTAAATTCTGTTGAGCTTCCTGGATTTTAGTCATTTGAACCATCACATCAGTAAATGCCTTGTTGGTCTTTTCCATATTGACCCTCAAGTTATCATTTACTTGTTTTTCAATGTTGGTCATTCTATTAATGGTTGCTTCATTATATGTATTGATATCACCTTTAATAGCATTAGTCATATTCAATTGAAAATCACTTATTTCTTTAGTTATGCCCAAATGCAAATCAGACATTTGTTTCTGAGTTTGCTGCAACATCTGGTTTTTGTTTAGGTGCAACAACAAAACCACAATTAAAATTGTTACTAAGAATAGTACCACTATGATTATTAAAAGATTTAGGTTATCTAATATATTTCCCATCTTTTATTGGCAACAACAACCTTCGCAACAAGATTTTTCGTTGTTTCTTTTTTCGTAAGGTAAAGTATCAATGACTAAGCATTCGATTTCGACCAATGCCTGTTTTGGTAAAGCAGCTACTTGGATGCAGCTTCTAGCAGGATATGGTTCATCAAAATATTCCGCATAGACTTCATTCATATCGCTAAACATTGACATGTCTTGTAAAAACACAGTAGTTTTTACAACATGCCTTGTTTCTAAGCCCATCTCTTCTAAAATGGTAATGATATTTTGCATAACTTGATGAGTTTGTTGTTTAATACCTCCAGTAACAATCTCGTTGGTTAAAGGGTCTACTGGTAACTGCCCTGATAAATATACAAAATCTGTAATCTTAATCGCTGGTGAATAGGGGCCAATTGCAGCTGGTCCATTACTTGGTTTTATTGCTTTGGTAAACACTATACTTGCCTCCTTTTTTATCTTTAGAGTAATAATTTGCTTCTTCTTCTAGATGCTTGGCTGTCAAACGCAAAGAGATCATGTTTAAAGCAAAAGCAATAACAGCTACTGCCGCCAAAATAATCATCAAAAATGCCATATAATCATTTGTGTTTTCAAGCATGTTTGCACCTCTGTCTTTCCTATTATAGCACAGCTATTTTTTTAATCTCTACTGAAGTGATTGTCAAAATAGCATTGATAAAAAGACATAAACAATCTAATTACCAAATAAATTATTAAGACAAATGAACCAAAGCTTAAAAGTCTTGCCCCAACTTTTAACCTCGCTAAGCCAATAGCAGTATCACCACTGCCAAAGGCATGAATTGTAGAAAACATGAACAACGAAAATTTAACTATGTAGCTTATTACTAGCACCAAAGTCGTAATCCTATTCTTTTCATAGCCAAAATCATCCTGGCCACCTTTTAAGTAAATCGCCATCAATAGTAACATTAATAAATCTTTGATCTTGATAGTATGAACTATGAAAGCTTTTACAAAGCCATTAGTTTGGCTGTATTGTAGATAGTTAAAAACAACTTGACTTACCAACGAGCCCCTTAAAAAAGAATTCTGGACTAAATTCAAAACATCTTTGGTGTTATTACTGTTGAGTATTTGAAACCCAAAAACAGTTTCAAAAAAGAGTTCTCTCAAACAAAGCAACAGAAACAATAAGAATATGAAATAACTTCTTTTAGCTTTTGTATCTAACAAATACTCAACTATTTTCATCCCATTCATTTCTTTCTAAAAAGTCTTTTCCCTTTTGGCTTTCATCAAGTGACAAACCAGGATAATCAAGCTGCCTTAAAACTTCATAGACCAAAATTGCCACACAATTTGACAGATTAAGACTTCTTGCCTCTGGATTCATTGGCAAACGAATGCAGTCATCAAGATGCTGTTTCAAAATATGTTTTGGTATACCTGTTGATTCTTTGCCAAAAACCAAATATATGTCTTCACCACATTCCTTAAAATTAAACTTATCTGCTGACTTATGCCCATAACGAGTAGAGAAATAAATGTTCTTTGGTTGATTCTTTTCGATGAAGTCCTCCCAATTTAGATATTCATGAATCTCTGTATTCTCGATATAGTCCATCCCTGCCCTTTTTAAGTGCTTTTCATCAAAGAAAAAACCATAAGGTTTTATCATATGCAAAATACTATTAGTTGCCATGCAAGTTCTGATTATATTTCCCGTATTCTGTGGTATCTCGGGTTCATACAAAACAACATGTATCATTTAACTGACCCTCCTTGTTCTTTCCTTGTTTATGAATACAGCACATAAAAAGAATAATGTTGAAACTATCAAAATGGCGCAATTCCTAAAAAATTCCTGAGGGAGTACTAGAATTATCTGATCTGTTGCTGGATTAAACCACCAATTGGTTTTTCCAGGAAAAAATATCTGATGAAAGACAATGAATGTCTCCTCAAAGTCTATTGCGCCTACCATTACAATCAAGATAAAACAAAGCAATAGTGATAAGGCTCCCCAATACCTTGGTGAATGGCCTTTGACAAACGAGTAAGAATATTTCTTTTGGAGTTTGCTGATAACGATAATTGCTGTGGATATAATTAAAACAGCCGCATCAAGTCTAAACAGTTTCCCAACATCTTCGAAATGGGATTTACCACTTTCCGAAAACTTCATCACGCCAGTGGAAAACTCACCACCAAAAAAACAAAAATCCATCATTTCGTCATATGCTGTTTTTATTTCTTCCTTAGTAAAACCACTTTGAGTTAAGTTCATCGCATCAATATGAACATAGTAAAAAGGTCTGATGACAAGTGGCATCATTATTGAGAAAGACAGAATGAATCCCATCCACGCCATGACTAATGTGTAAAACAAACCTTTACTTTCTTTCATATTAATAATTCTCTTTCAAATATTCCAATAATAATCGGGTTGCTTTCCCTCTGTGTGATATTGCATTCTTTTCTGCTGAAGTTAATTCAGCACTTGTCTTATCTAAACCTTTGGGAATGAAGATAGGATCATAACCAAAGCCATTAGAACCCTTTGGTTCAAAAGCAATACTGCCTTCCATTATTCCTTCAAATAAGTGAGATTCACCTTCATGGTCAATTAAAGCAATCGCACATGTGAACCAAGCACTACGATCCGCTTTATCTTTTAACATCTCTATAATAACTGCATTTGTTTCAGTATTTGTCTTATCACCCATAAATCTTGCTGAATAAATACCTGGCGCACCGTCCAACGCTGTTATTGATAAACCTGAATCATCTGCAATACAAATCATCTTGCAGCTTTTAACAACACTTTCAGCTTTCAACAAGGCATTTTCAGAAAACGTAGTACCTGTTTCTTCAACATCAGTATGATTAATCTCGCTTAAATCATGAATCACAAATCCTAGAGGTTCTAAGATTTCTTTATATTCTTTAACTTTATTCAAGTTGCCAGTGGCAATCATTATATCTTTCATCTTCAATCTCCCGATAACTAATTCTAGCAAATTATAACTGTTCTGTTAAACAAGAAAAAAGAATAGTTTAATAACTATTCTTTGTTACCCTTTTCTAAAGCTTTCTTTGCTTTGTCACAAATAGCAGTGAATCCTTTAGGATCATGAATTGCGATTTCAGACAACATTTTTCTATTGATTTCAATCTTAGCTTCTTTTAAGCCATGCATTAATAGTGAGTAGTTAATGTCATTGCTATGAGCTGCAGCATTGATACGAGCAATCCATAGCTTTCTCATTTCTCTCTTTAATTGTCTTCTATCACGGTAAGCATATTTTAATGAATGCATTACTTGCTCATGAGCTGTACGATAAAGAGCATGTTTTGAGCCGAAATAACCTTTAGCTAATTTTAATGTCTTCTTACGACGATTACGTGCTACTGTTCCGTTTACTGATCTTGGCA
>CADBLN010000051.1 GCA_902795525.1 uncultured Erysipelotrichaceae bacterium
GTAATACTTTCACAACAAGATATCGTAAACTCAAGTTTAAGGAGCATATTGAATAAGTCGCGCATAGTTATTTAGTTTCCCAAATGTATTCCTTTCCTTGGTTGTAATAGTCAACACCACCAATTACTGAGATAATGCAAGAGAACCATAACAAGATATCTGCAAATGGCAAACCAATCAATTCAAACGGTAAGTTGTTTAGCATTGTAAATATGATGCAAAACATTTGTGATGCCGTTTTAATTTTACCGAATACTCCTGCTGACATTACTACACCTTTACCTGAAGCAATCATGCGAATACCATCTACAACAATATCTCGCCATAACATAATGATTACAGGAATACTAGAAATTGTTCCATTAGCAGCAAATAAAACAAACATTGTAGTAGTTAAGCATTTATCCGCAATTGGATCAATGAATGAACCAAAAGTAGTTACTTGATTGTTTTTTCTCGCCAAAAAGCCATCTAGAAAATCAGAAAATGAAGCAATCGCGAATAACACAAGCGCAATAATGTTTCGCAATGGAAGTGAAACAAATTGGTAATGATATACAGGCATGTTGATACCAAAATGTGCATATGGAAAAACCCAAATGATTACAATTATAGGTATAAGTACGATTCTAAATAAAGATATACGATTTGGCAAATTCATAAATGTACCTCACAATCATGACTATTATAGCACAATAACTATCACAGGTTTACCTTGTTCATTATACAACATTTTTTCGCAACTTGAAAGTAATTCAAGCAAAATAAAAATAGCTTTCGCTATTTTCGTAATTGACTAATAAGCCATGTTCTGTCTTGTTTCCAAGGGCAACCATTTATCTACGGTCATACCGTCCCTAAACTTTTCATTTCAAGTTTTTGGATTCCCCTACCAAATTTGGGTTTCTCACTTGTGGGGTTTACCTCGTTCCACCTTATTAATTTCTTAATAAGCTACGTCACTGTGGCACCTTAGGAAGAATTGTCCATAGCAAGCCTTAGGAGTCTTCTTCGCCGTCTATGCTCGACCTTATTGATTAAATCGACACAAACACTACTATCATCTCAGATAGTGTGAGCATGGACTTTCCTCTACAAGGAAATACTTGCAGCGGTTGCCTAAGTCAATTATTTCTTGTTAAAAATCTCTTGTTCTAAACGCGCAATTCTCCTCAAAATATCTACTTGAGACAAGTTACTGTTAACCACAGGGGCGACAATACCTTCACTGTCTTCAAGTTCTTTTACTTTGTTTTCTAGTTCTGCAATCTTTGCCTTCAATGCTTCAGCTTCTTTAGTTTGCAGATCAATTTGATCATTTAAATCTTCAAGCATTATTTCATATGCTTCGTAATCTCTAATTACTAGGTCAAGGAATTGGTCAACTTCAATTGGTGAATAACCCTTTACCTCAGCACCGAAACGCTTATCAAGAATAGCGTCAATATCTAAATTCAATGTTCTATTCGCCATATTTTTCACCCTTCCTCTAACACCTTAATTATATACAAAAAGCCATCGTTTTCAACATAGAAAATGCCACTTTAAGTGGCATTAAGCTTTTCTATAAACCTTCAACATTATGATAAACTTGCTGAACGTCATCAACCTCGTCTAGTAAATTAACAAGTCTTTCAAAATACATCTTGTCATCACCTTCTAAAGTTACATATTCCTGAGGTATCATTTGTATTTCTAAAACATCAAATTTTATTTCGCCCTTTGCTGTTTCTAAAGCTTCCTTCGCATTGTATAAATCTTTTGGATCTACATAAACAGTAACAGAACTCTCGTCTGATTCAATGTCCTTTACATCAACCTCAGCCATTAACAAAATATCCAATGTTTCATCTTCAGTTCCGGCAAAAGATAAAATACCATATTGATTGTAACCATATGATACACTACCGTTTTGACCAAGATTGCAACGAGCCTTGTTAAAGCAACTTCTAACTTCAGCTAAAGCTCTATTTGAATTATCAGATAGAGTATCAATAATGATTGTTGCCCCAGAAGGACCAAAACCTTCATAGCGGTTTTCAATATATGATTCTGAACTACCACCTTTAGCTTTTTCAATATTACGTTTAATGACATCAGCTGGTACTTGATTTGCTTTCGCTTTTTCAATCACTCTCTTTAGAGCAACATTCATAGCTGGGTCAGGAACACCACTCTTTGCAGCCATATATATTTCTTTGCCGTAACGTGAATAAACCTTTGTTTTTGCGACTGCTGTCTTTTCCATTGCGGCTTTTCTGACTTCATGCGCACGTCCCATAAAAAGTCCTCCTTTTCTTACCGTGTTCAATTATATTATCTTGAATCAAAACTGACAAGATTAACTATCTCTAATTACAGCACCAACTTTACTTACAAGTTGCTTAATAACTTCATTGTATGATGGTTTAATATCATCTTCAGTTAAAGTCTTTTCAGCTGATTGGAATGTTATGCTGATAGTAATACTTTGTTTAGAATCTTCAATATTCTTGCCTTGATAAACGTCAATAATTTCAACACCCTTCAATAGTTGGCCTGCAGCCTTTTTTGTTACCTTAACTATTTCTTCACCAGTAATTTCTTTTGATACAATCATAGAGATGTCATAAGAAACTGCAGGATAACGAGGGATTGGATTGAATTTTATCTTACTACTCTTTTCAGTAAAAACAGCACTGAGGTTTATTTCAGCCAATACTAACTTATCAACATCCAGTTTTTGTTGTAATTGAGGTAAAATAACACCGATTTTGCCAATTAGAGAATTGCCCAAATAAATACAAGCGCTTTGATATGGATGCAACAGGTTATTAGAGTTACTCTCACCTTTAAAAGTAATCCTGTTTTCACCATATCCTAATTGATCTAGAATACTAACAACTAAACCTTTCATAGTATAGAAGTCATTGTTTTGTTTTTGATGTTGCCATTTTGATATTGTCTTATGTTCACTAATAACAATACCTAGGTGTAGATTTTCGTTATTGTTATTGTCATAGACATTGCTAATTTCAAATAAACCAAATTCATCTATTTTTCTAGCAGCATTGTAACTTGCTACATCTAACATGCTTGGGAGTATCGATGTTCTCAAGTATCTTCGTTCGTCACTTAAAGCATTAGCAATTTCAACCGCTTCACCAATATTCAAAATACCATCATCAATTTTAGCCTTGGACACTAGTGAATAAGTAATGATTTCATTTAAGCCATTACCAACAAGCATCTTTTGAATACTACGTTTTTTCTTGTTATCACTACTCAATCCTCCTTGAATAGTTGGCATTAACGGCAATGTTGAAGCGATGTTTTCATAACCTAAAATCCTAATTACCTCTTCTGTCAAATCTTCCCAGATTTTAACATCAGTTCGATATGAAGGAATAGTCACTTTAATGGCATCATCGCTTAATCTTTCAGGGCTGAAATCCAAACGCCTAAATGTTGATATTACTTGTTCAGGAGTGAAAGAGGTTCCTAAATGTTTGTTAATTTGTTTCACTGAACATTCAATTACCGTTGGGACATACTTGTCGCTGCCAACAACAATTGTTTCTTCGATTCCTGAAGCTTCAGCAAGATCTATCAATAGTTGTACCGAACGCTCAACTGCCTTGTGACCGCCTTCAGGGTCTATGCCTTTTTGAAATCTTGTTGCCGCTTCAGTATCAAGATTTAATCTTCTGGCAGTGTTTCTGACTGAAACATTATTAAAGGTAGCAGCTTCAATGATAATTCCTTTAGTATTTTCATCAATCTTGCTGTCATCGCCACCCATAATACCAGCAATACCAATTGCCTTGCCATTATTGGTTATCATGATATCTTCTTCATTAATATCGTATTCAATTCCATCTAAAGCTGTATATTTTTCTTTTAAGCCTGTTTTTACTGTTATTTCTGGGCCATCTATCTTTGCTAAATCATAAAAGTGTAATGGTTGACCTGTCTCTAACATTACATAGTTTGAAATATCAACAACATTGTTAATGGCCTTAACGCCTACACTAGTTAATGCTTCCTGTAACCATTTTGGTGAAGGTTTGATCGTTACATGTTTAATTACTTTGCCTTCAAAACGAGAACACTTTTCTGTTTCAGTCGCAAGTTTCAAACTGTTAGCTTCTTCTTGGCATTCATATTTGCAATCTGGAAGAATTGCTTCCCTATCCAAAATAGCAGCTACTTCTTTCGCTAATGACCAAGCAGCTAAACAATCAGCTCTATTAGGTGTTAAAGAAACATCGTATACAGTATCATCTAAGCCTAAATAATTCAGTACCTCTTTATTACCTACAACTGCCTCATCATTTAAAACTTCAATTCCAGCAAGTTGCTGCTCACTTAATTGCTTTTTATCTACCCCTAATTCTGCAAGTGAACAGATCATTCCATCAGATTGTTCCCCACGTATTACCCCTGATTGGATTTCGCCGCCAGGTAAATGACAGCCAGGTAAAGCTACGATAACCTTCTGGCCTTTAGCAACATTAGGAGCTCCACAAACTATTTGTCTAACTGTATCTCCAGTATCAACTTGACAAACATGCAAATGGTCTGAATTAGGATGATCAACGCATTCCAAAACCTCTCCAATAACCAAATTATCACCACTAGCAATTTTGGATACATCTTCAACTTCCAAACCGCTTTTCGTCATTAATTCAGCAACTTTTTCAGGAGTTATATCCGAAAGATTAATATATTGTCTTAACCAATTATATGTTGTTTTCATTGTTATACCTCCTAATCAAAACGCTTATAAGTTTTCAAAAAGTTTATGTTATTGGTGTAGAAGTTTCTAATA
>CADBLN010000052.1 GCA_902795525.1 uncultured Erysipelotrichaceae bacterium
AGCCGCACTCTTTCTATGGGTGCGGTTTTTTCATATATCGGCAACGCATAAAATAATTTGCGGCAGATGGCAACAAAACGCCTGAAATTGTCCTTACTTATGGAGAGGTGTTGACCTGCATCGGATCTCTTACGAAAATTTTTGAAAAAGTTTTGCTCAAAACCACCCCCAAAGCGGCCAAAAAATGACCTGATATATAGAGGGAGTTTTTTCTGACAGTCAAAGAACGGCTTTCGCCTAAACGGGATTTGCATGTCCTGGGTTTTCAGAGTCTGGAAAAGCTGTCAGTCTGAAATGTCTGATTGCCAGCTTCCCGGACGCCGGATTTCCTTATCGTGATCCACAATCCCGAATGGATCGACGGACGAAAGCGTGTTACCATCGAAGTGTTCTTTACTTATGTGGGGGAGGATACGTATACCGCTTCAAAAGCCGGAGCTTCCCGTGAGCAAAGCACAACCGGCGCGACCTTTGCCACGCCGGTTGTACAAGATTTTTTCTATCCTTCCTTATGAGCCGCTGTCATCCCAAGAGGGACTTTTAATGTATCATCATGCAAGATGGTTTAACAATTTATCAATTAATTGAAAAGCTTTTTGAGCTGAAATACGTACATTTTTTTCAAAATCCTGGCCACTACCACTATATTCGTCTGAAATGCATTTGATGGATAAACACTTAACATTATTGAGCATACTGACCCTAGCAATTGCGGCTATTTCCATGTCACAGATATTACAGCCAGTCTTGAAGCGGGCTTCTTTATCTTCAATCTTTTCAACAAACATATCGCCAGAAGCGTCTACTGCTTCTTTGATTTCAGGATATATTGATTTAATTAAATTAATTAAATCTTGATCTAAATAGATAAATTCATCTTCCAAGTCTCCGTATTGATGCTTAGCTACATCATCAATAACAGAAGTATCAAAATCAAAGTTTAAACACTTACTAACGTAGAATAGATCGGATACCTTTAAACTTGGATCAAGAGCACCTGTAACACCAAAATTTAAAATAGTTTCCACACCATATTTTGTGATTAGATATTGTGTTGCCATGGCAGCATCTATTAAACCCCATCCTGATTTAATCGCAAAGACTTCATTATTGTTAATGGTAGTTTGAAAGCATACAAAATTTCCATCATTAAGAGTTTTTATTTCATAACTGCTTTTTAAAAATGCTTCAAGTTCTCTTTCTATTGCGATGACAATTCCAACTTTCATAATTATGGTATAAATCCTTTCTAGGTTTGTTTAACTTATTATCATAATACCTTAAATGGAACAAGGATTCTACACTCAAAAAAGAACCATGTCTGCCATGGTTCTAATCATTTGAATGGTGCACCGGATGAGACTTGAACTCACACGACTACTGTCATACGCCCCTCAAACGTACGCGTCTGCCGATTCCGCCACCGGTGCGTCTAATAAATTATAACATTTTTAAAGAGTTAGAAAAGCCCACATTATAAGGTGGGCGATTTTCTATAATGATTTTAGTGCTGCCTTTAGATGTCCGTCAAACTTATCTAATAACTGTTGTGCCTGTTGTTTGTCATAACCTGTGTAATACATTGCTATTGCAACTTTTTGATTTCTTCCAGATTCTTCAAATAGTTTTTCAGCTGTTTCACTATCACATCCTGTTGCTTTAGAAATAATACCTTTTGCTCTGGCAA
The DNA here is from genome assembly GCA_902795525.1 of uncultured Erysipelotrichaceae bacterium. Taxonomy (GTDB): domain Bacteria; phylum Bacillota_I; class Bacilli_A; order Erysipelotrichales; family Erysipelotrichaceae; genus RUG521. Next base: position 1,688 of record CADBLN010000052.1, read on the forward strand.
TAAGTTTCTCGTTAGTTGGCTTACCGTCAACCATCAAGTTATTATAAACTTTGCCTAAACGAATCATTGCTGCAGTTGATAGCATATTCAACACTAGTTTTTGAGCTGTGCCAGCCTTCATTCTGGTTGATCCTGTCACCACTTCTTGCCCAGTTACAACCTCAATCTTGTATTTAGCAATATCACCAATAACGCTATTGCTCACACAGGCGATAGAGCCAGTAGGGCAGCCAATTGAATTAGCATATTCGAGCGCTCCAACCACATATGGAGTTCTGCCACTTGCGGCTATACCAACTAAAACATCATTACTGGTTAAATTGCGTTCCTTACAGTCATTAACGCCTAGTTCTTTGTCGTCTTCAGCACCTTCTTTGGCTTTGTATAAAGCTTCAAAACCGCCCGCCATAATGCCTTGGACCATTTCATATGATACACCATAAGTTGGAGGGCATTCAGCTGCATCCAAAAATCCTAGTCTTCCACTAGTACCGGCACCGA
>CADBLN010000053.1 GCA_902795525.1 uncultured Erysipelotrichaceae bacterium
AAGAAAACTTGAGAATAGTAGTGCAGAGAGGGAACAATTGCTGAAAGTTCCTCTATGAAGCTTAAGTAAGACACTTTGGAGGAGATTGGCTGAAAGTGTAGTAAGTCAAGACGTTGCTGGCGTTAACAGTTTAAGACACATTTTATGTGTGAAATAAGGTGGCACCACGTTAAACGTCCTTATATGGGCGTTTTTTATTTAAAGGAGGTAGTTTTATGGCTAAGAATTATCAAGTTCCAACAGGAACTCAAGATTTTTTGCCTCAGCAAACCAAGATTTGGCAAGAAGTTGAACAAATAATCAGGGAAGAGTGTGAAAAATATAGTTACCAAGAAATCAGAACACCTGTATTCGAATACACTGAAGTTTTTAAAACGGAAAATGATTCAAGTGATATGGTCACAAAAGAAATGTATACTTTTGAGACTACTAGTGAAAAGGGTAGTACCTCATTTGTGCTTAGACCAGAAGGAACAAAGGGAATCGTACGTTCTTTTGTGGAACATAAACTATATGGAAATACTGCAGAATTACCTCAAAAGCTTTACTATATTGGTCCGATGTTTAGACATGAAAGACCTCAAAAAGGTCGCTATCGTCAATTCCATCAGTTTGGGATTGAAGCAATTGGTGCCAAAGACCCATTGCTTGATGTGGAAACAATTGCTTTGGGTTATTCAATAATCAAAAGGCTAGGAATTAAAGATGTCAAAATACTTGTTAATTCTTTAGGGGATGATGAATCTCGCAATAATTATCGCCAGGCTTTAAAGGATTATTTTAAACCTCATTTGAATGAGCTGTGCGAGGATTGTAATCGTCGTTATGAGATGAATCCATTAAGAATACTTGATTGTAAGGTAGATAGGAATAATCCGATTTTCACAAGTGCACCTTCAATTAAGGATTATTGGAATGAAACTTCAAAAGAATACTTTGCGAAAGTCATTGAAGGGTTAGAGATTCTTCAAATACCTTACGAAATTGATGATAAACTTGTTAGGGGCTTGGATTATTATTCAAATACTGTGTATGAAGCTGTTCCAATTGATGCTACGGGCCAGCAAGCCGCTGTATTTGCAGGAGGTCAATACGATGGTCTAGTCGATTATTTTGGTGGCGGACCATTACCAGGAGTTGGCTTTGGAATGGGACTTGAAAGGGTCATTGAATTAGCGAAGGAACAAGGACGTTTTGAAGTCACTAATAAAAGCTGTGATGTCTATGTAATCACTATGGGTGATGTTGCTGCATATGGCCTACAAGCGACACAAAGCTTACGTGAAGCTGGTTTAAAAGTTGAAAAGGATTATTTAGGGCGTAGCCTAAAAGCGCAATTTAAGGCTACAGAACGGCTTCAAAGCAAGATTATTGTAATAATTGGCGAAGAAGAAAAAGAAAAGCGAACAGTAAATGTAAAAAATGTTGCGACACAAACGCAGCAAACAGTTTCTATTGATGAATTAGTTGAATTCGTTAAAAAAGAATTGGGGAAGGAGTAAATTATGAATAGAACGCATAATAACGGAGAGTTAAGAATCAACAACGTTGGTGATAAAGTCACTTTAATTGGTTGGGTTGCGAAAAGAAGAAATCTAGGCAGCTTGGTTTTTATTGACTTGCGAGATCGTTGGGGAATCACCCAAATTCTTTTTGATGAAAGTTTAACAGAAGAGGTCAAGAATGTTAGAAATGAATACATTTTGGAAGTAACTGGTACAGTCATCGAAAGAAAAGATAAGAATCCAAAAATGGCAACAGGTGATATTGAAGTAAAAGCTGAAAAGGTAGAAATAATCAATAGCGCTAACTTGACACCTTTCATTATTGCTGATGAAACTGATGCTTTAGAAGATACAAGACTAAAGTATCGTTATCTTGATTTAAGAAGACCTGTTTTACAACAAAAGTTATTCACAAGAGCTAAAATTGTTAAGGCCATGCATGAATATCTGGATAATTTAGACTTTATTGAAGTAGAAACTCCAATTCTTGCAAAGAGTACACCAGAAGGTGCTAGAGACTATTTAGTTCCTTCACGTGTTCATC
>CADBLN010000054.1 GCA_902795525.1 uncultured Erysipelotrichaceae bacterium
GTCTTTAAAGCACTTTTTTGAGCCTTGTGCTGTGCATTTTCTTTTAAGTTAGTAACTGCACGTTTCTTTTGAGACTTAATATTAGGCATGACTTACCTCCTTGTAAATGCTAGTTAATTGTAGCAAAGTAAAAATTAAATTGCAATATCTCAAGGAATAAGTAAATTTGTTGTATAATATTGACGGTGATGCACATGCAAGAAAGAATCATTTTTATGGGGACTCCAGAGTTTGGAGCTGCAATCTTACAAGAGCTACTAGATGAAAAAAGAAATGTTGTAGCTGTGGTTAGCCAACCTGACAAAGAAGTGGGGCGCAAAAAGGTTTTGACCGCATCAGTTGTTAAAAAACTGGCTTTGGAAAACAATATTGATGTTTTGCAACCCGTAAGAATAAGAACTGATTTTCAAGCGGTTTTGGACTATCAACCTGATTTGATCATTACTTGTGCATATGGACAATTCATTCCTGATGAGGTATTGAATTATCCTCGATTAGGCTGTATAAATGTACATGCTTCATTGCTGCCAAAACTTAGAGGTGGTGCACCAATCCAGCATAGTATAATTGATGGATATAAAGAAACAGGCATAACCATCATGGAAATGGGCAGTAAAATGGATGGCGGTGATATTATTGCACAAAGAAGCTGTCCTATTGAAGAGGATGATACTTATGGTAGCCTACATGATAAATTGATACCCATAGCTTGCGAGCTTTTAAGGGATACATTAGATGACATTTTAAATGGTAGATACAAGGCTGTAAGACAAGATGAAAATGAGGTAACTTTTGGTTTGAATATAACCAAGCAAGAGGAACGTCTTGATTTAAGCCAAGATTATGATTTAGTATACAATCACATCCGTGGATTAATTCCAGCACCTTGTGCATACTTTATGGTGCATGGTCAAAAGGTAAAAGTATGGAAGGTTAAATCAAGCAATTTGCAGCATCAAGGTGTTAATGGAACCCTGCATTTTGTGAATGATTCATTGGGTCTTGTGATTGATAACAGATTGATTTTGATTGAAGAACTCCAAGTCGAAGGTAAAAAACAAATGAGTGTTAAGGATTTTAAAAATGGTTTGGGGAGAGAATGGGAAGGTTTAGTTGCTGAGTAGTTATGGAACAAAAATACATTAGAAATTTTTCAATTGTAGCACATATTGACCACGGCAAATCTACTTTGGCTGATCGTATTTTAGAACAAACTGATACGATTGAAAAAAGAGAGATGGTTGATCAAATCCTAGATGATATGTCATTAGAAAGAGAAAGAGGCATTACAATAAAACTTAATGCGGTTTCTTTGACGTATCATGCAGATGATGGTCATGATTATTTATTCCATTTAATAGATACTCCAGGGCATGTAGACTTTACTTATGAAGTATCCAGGTCATTAGCTGCTTGTGAAGGGGCTATTTTAGTTGTTGATGCTACTCAAGGTGTTGAGGCTCAAACCTTAGCAAACGTATATTTAGCTATTGATAATGATTTAACAGTCATACCTGTTATTAATAAAATAGACTTACCAAGTGCCCAACCAGACATGGCTAAGGCAGAAATTGAAAACGACATTGGTTTGGATGCTAGTGATGCGCCATTAATTAGTGCTAAATTGGGTACAGGAATTCATGAGGTTTTGGAAAACATAGTCAAGTACATTCCTTGCCCGTCAGGAGATCCTAAAGCACCGCTTCAAGCCCTTATTTTTGATTCATATTATGATGCTTACAGGGGCGTAATAGTTTTCGTGAGAATCAAAAATGGTGAATTAAAGGTTGGCGATAATATCAAACTTATGAGCAACAATCAAACTTATCAGGTAACCGAAGTGGGCATAAGGAGTCCTAAGGAAATAAATAAGGATAAGCTTTCTTGTGGTGAGGTAGGTTGGTTTGCTGCTTCAATTAAATCGGTTCAGGATGTCAGGGTTGGTGACACTGTCACTTTAAGCACACGTCCTTGTCAACAAGCTTTGCCAGGATATCGTGAAATGCAATCGATGGTATATTGTGGTCTATATCCAACAGATAATGCCAGATATAACGATTTAAGAGATGCCCTTGAAAAACTACAATTAAATGATGCCTCATTAAAATTTGAGGCAGAAACATCACAGGCATTGGGTTTTGGTTTCAGGTGTGGTTTTTTAGGCTTATTGCATATGGAAGTTGTCCAAGAGCGACTGGAAAGAGAATACAACTTAGATTTAATTGCGACAGCACCAAGTGTCATTTATGAAGTTCACTTAACAAATGGTGAGATTAAGTATATTGATAACCCAGCACTTCTGCCAACAAATCAAATGATTGATTATATTGCGGAACCATATGTTAAAGCCAAGATAATGGCACCGCAGGAATACATCGGTCCAATTATGGAATTATGTCAAAACAAAAGAGGAACGTATCAGGACATTGTTTATCTTGATGAATCTAGGGTAATGGTTTTGTACGACTTACCGCTGGCTGAAATTGTATTTGATTTCTTTGATCGTTTAAAGTCAGCAACAAAAGGCTATGCTTCTTTAGACTATGAATTAAGCGGATACAAGAAGAGTGAATTGGCCAGAATGGATATTTTGATTAATGGTGAAGCCGTTGATGCTTTAGCAACAATTGTTCATACCCAGTTTGCATATCAAAGAGGGAGTTCAATTACCAGAAAATTAAAAGAGATCATTCCAAAGCAACAATTTGAAATTCCAGTACAAGCAAGTGTTTCAGGTAAAGTAATTGCCAGAACCAACATTAAGGCATATCGCAAAAATGTTTTGGCAAAGTGTTATGGTGGGGATATTTCCCGTAAGAAGAAATTACTAGAAAAACAAAAAGAAGGAAAAAAGCGTATGAAAGCAGTGGGCTCAGTAGAGATACCACAAGAGGCATTCATGGCTGTGTTATCTATAGATGAATAGGTGAGATATGGATGAGGTTTTTAAGTTGATTCAGGAAATGCGTAAAAGCAGAGGCTGGGATAAGAGTGATACCTTACCGATTCTGATTAAAAGCGTTTCTGTTGAGGCAAGTGAACTATTGGAAACAATTCAATGGGATGAAGAAAACATTAATATGGATAATGTTAAAGCTGAGCTGGCAGATGTTTTAATGTATGCTTTGAGTATTTGCATTGATGAAGGTTGGGATGTTAAAGACATCATTAGGGAAAAAATCACAAACGTATATGACCGCTATCCTGAAAAATAAAACTGAGAGTTTATACATACATATACCTTTTTGCCATGGTATATGTTTTTATTGTGACTTTGAACGAAGTGTTTACAACCAAGACAAAGCCGACCAATATCTTAATGAATTAGCGAAAGAACTAAATAATGTTGATGCTGACATAAAAACAATCTACATAGGAGGGGGAACTCCAACAGCATTGAATCACCAACAACTGGAATTCTTATTCAAACAATTAGAAAGATTCAAAAATGTTGAAGAATTCACCATAGAAATTAATCCAGAATCATTTGATTTGAAAAAAGCAAAGTTAATTAAAGAATATGGCGTCAACAGGGTTTCCATAGGGATTCAGAGCTTTGATGAAGAATTGCTTAAAACAATGAATAGAAAACACAACTTAAAAGACATTGAGAATGTTTTTTCTTATTTGGAAACTGTGGGGATTAAAAATCGATCAATTGACTTAATTTATGGCTTTAAAGGGCAGCAGATAAAGGATGTCATTGCTGATTTAAAACAAGCAGTAAAACTACCAATAACCCATGTTTCCATCTATGAGCTAGAAATACATGATAATACCGTGTTTGGAAAGCAGGGTTATCCTGAAATAGATGATGAGTTATCCGCCAAGATGTATAAGGGAATCATAGATTACTTAAAGGATAATTCTTTCGAACAATATGAAATCAGCAATTTTTGTAAACCTGGTTATCAATCCTTGCACAACAAGGCTTACTGGCATTATGACAACTATTATGGCATTGGTTTAGCCGCCAGTGGCAAACTTGAGAATTACCGTTATACTAATACGACAAGTTTACAACAATATCTGGAAGGTAATTATTGTGGCGAAGAGATTAAGCTAAGTCATGAAGATTTAGAATTCGAAGCTATTATGATGGGCTTAAGATTACTTGAAGGCATTGATATAACGGTATTTAACGAAAAGTACAATGTGAATCTTCAAGACAAGTACTCCAAGGCAATAAGAAATAATGTTGAAAAAGGCCTGTTAGAAATTGTTGATAATCACTTGAAAACAACGGAAAAAGGCTTATTCATATTAAACGATATTTTGGTTGATTTCATGGAACTGTTGTGATAATATAAAAAAGCTTTCCTACTAGGTTATGCGAATCCTCAACGTATTACTTGGTTAGAAAGGTCTATAAACAGGAGGAAAATTATGTTAAGTAAAGAAGAAAAACAAGCCATTATGAAAGAGTATGCAGTTCATGAAGGTGATACTGGTTCACCTGAAGTTCAAATCGCTGTTTTAACTGCAACAATTAATCGTTTAAACGATCACTTGAAAGAACATAAACACGATTATCATTCATATCGTGGCTTGATGAAAATGGTTGGTACTAGACGTAATTTATTGAATTACTTACGTACAAGTGATATCAACCGTTATCGTAGCTTAGTTGAACGTTTAGGCTTACGTAAATAGTTATTGAGACAACAATTTCGAAAGAGATTGTTGTTTTTTTGTATTTATTAAAAAATATGCTATCATATCATAGGTTAAATAAAGAGAGGTAAGAGAAAAGTGGCTAAAGAAGTATTTAGTATGGATTTCGATGGACGTCCTTTAACCATCGAAACAGGGGAATTAGCCAAACAAGCAGGTGGATCTGTATTAGTCCGTTATGGAGATACAGTTGTGATATCTACCGCATGCGCAAGTAACATTGCGAAAGACACAGATTTTTTTCCATTAACAGTAAGTTTTGAGGAAAAATTGTATTCTGTGGGTAAGATTCCTGGAGGATTTTTAAGAAGAGAAGGAAGACCAAGCGAGCATGCTACGCTGACCGCTAGAATGATTGACAGACCAATTCGTCCATTGTTTGCGGAAGGCTTTAGAAATGAAGTACAAGTAGTTAATACGGTATTATCAGTAGACCAAGATTGTTCCGCAGAAATGGCTGCGATGTTTGGAGCTTCACTGGCACTATGTGTTAGTAATATTCCATTCCAAGGACCAATTGCAGGTGTAATTGTCGGCCGTGTTGATGGCAAGTTCATTATCAACCCAACTGTTGAAGAAAACGAAAAGAGTGATTTGAACCTGACAATTGCAGGAACCAAAGATGCAATCATGATGGTTGAATCAAGTGCTAAAGAGTTATCTGAAGAAGATATGTTGGAAGCTTTATTATTTGGACAACAAAAAATCAAGGAACTTTGTGAATTCGAAGAAGAAATTATCGCCAAAGTTGGACAAGAAAAGATGGAAGTTGTCTTATACGAAGTACCTGCTGAATTGAAAGACGCTGTTTATGGTTTTGTCTATGACCGTTTAAAGGCAGCTGTTTCAATTAAGGATAAGTTGGAATGCAACAATACAATTGAAGCTTTAACAAATGAAACTGTTGAATTCTTTGCGAATAAAGAATATGAAAATGAAGCTGATAAGAATAAGACTTTGAAAATGGTCAATGAGGTATGTACTCAAATTGTTGCGAATGAAGTTAGAAGGCTGATTGTTGAAGATAAGATTAGACCTGATGGTCGTGCAGTTGATGAAATTAGAGCTTTGGATGCTCAAGTTGACTTACTGCCAAGAGTTCATGGTTCAGGATTATTCACAAGAGGCCAAACTCAAGTATTGTCAGTGACAACACTAGGAGCATTAGGTGATAATCAGATTATTGATGATTTAACTGAAATTGAAGAAAAAAGATTCATGCACCACTATAATTTCCCACCATATTGTGTTGGTGAAGTTGGCCGAATGGGAACTCCTGGCCGTAGGGAAATTGGTCATGGTGCCTTAGGTGAAAAAGCTTTAAAACAAGTTTTACCAAGCGAAGAAGAATTCCCATATGCGATTAGAACTGTTGCGGAAGTATTAGAATCAAATGGTTCTAGTTCACAGGCTAGTATTTGTGCAGGGACTTTGTCATTAATGGCTGCTGGCGTGCCAATTAAAGCCCCAGTTGCTGGTATTGCAATGGGCTTGATTGA
>CADBLN010000055.1 GCA_902795525.1 uncultured Erysipelotrichaceae bacterium
TGTCGCAAAAGGTAAAGATTTCGATAGATTTTCACATGTTACAGGATTGGCTTCAATGATTGAAGTCGCAATACCAATCTTATGTAAGTCATTGCATAAGTAATAGGATATTTTTCCTCCACCCGCAATAATTGCATGCTTTACCGGTTTGGTAATTACACCTATTCTCTTTAACATATGATGCAATTCAAGCGCTTCACCTGTCACAAAGATACGATCATCTTTTTGAATGGTGAAAGTACCCCCAGGAATATGAGGCTCGCCATTACGTAAAATAGCACAAACTAAAACCTTACTCTTCGTTGTATTCTCTAAGTTCAACAATTGAACTCCCTCAAGAACACTACCTTCTTTTACTTTTAATTCCACAATATCCACTCTTGTTTTCGCAAAGCTCTCACGTTTAAGAAAACCAGGATATTTCAATAACTTCGCTATTTCTGAAGCCGTTTGTGCTTCGGGATTAACAATTAAAGATAAGGCAAATACTTCTTTTAAGGCACTTGCTTGATCAATATATTCTGGATCACGAATACGCGCTATCGTACGTACATTCGGATTTAGTGCATGAGCTGTAATTGAACTTAATAAATTCACTTCATCCAAGTTCGTCGCCGCAACAAATACATCCATATTCGCTATACCAGCTTCTTCTAATGTTGTTTTAGATGCACAGTTTCCATTTAGTGTATTGACATCATATTTTCCTATCACTTCTTCTAATATTTTTGGATTACGATCAATTAAGGTAATATCATGCCCTTCATCACTTAATTCATCCGTAAGGTTTCGCCCAACCTTACCTGCCCCAGCAATTAATATTTTCATACTATTCTTCCTTTTTTCGTACGCATTCAATTGTACTCAATAGCTTATAAAAAAACAAATCGAAAAAAGCGCTATTGCGCTTTTCTCTTGATATTCATAATAAGGGGATAGAATTACACTGAGTAAATGTTAAGGGGTACATTTATCCAGGGCAGATATTCCTATCTGCATTTATAGAATACAAAATATTCTTATAAAAAATATCGAGTATTCGTGTGAAATTATGGGAAATCTATATTTCCAAAGAATTTCTTATCCCCATTTAACAAAAAAGCCCACATATTGTGGACTTTCCTTCTTATTTAGAATTCTCAACAGCATTTACTACAGATTTTACATAGTTCGCTGTATCAGCGAGTGTAGAACCTGTAACTGCATCAACATCAGCTAAGTCAGCTGCTGTTTTACCAGCGATGAATGCTTCAATGGCTTCATAGCTAGCTTTGATATCTGTAGTAGCGCCAGCTGCTTCTTTCATATGAGCAGAATAAGCTTCATGGTTAACTTTCTTAGAACCTAATACCTTACCTTCTGGATAATTTGTAGCGAAATCACCATCAGCAGTAGCATCAGAGTTAGGAACACCTGTATTACCTTCAGCATTCATGAATTGATATTCATCTAAGAATGCATCAACGATAGTACCATCAGTTGCATTTACTACAACAACAGCACTAGAGAAGCACTTTGTGCCATGAGCTGCACCATATTTCGCTGCAACTTTAACACTAGCCTCACCAGCAGCACCTTTTTCTTCAGGTTCAGTGAAGGAAATCATTGTAGCACCTGTCATATCATCTTTGTTTAATAACCAAATTGGTGCTTCTTCTACATGTAATGTTTCAAACTTACCATTGTAGCCACCTTCAGTTGTGAAATCTAATGTGAAGCTTAATGACTTATCAATTTCCCCTAAGTCAATTTCTACTGTCTCACCATCAGCTAAGCCACCTTCAGCATAGTTTTTACCTTTGTCGCTTCCAGCATTGTCAACAAGATAAAGTTCTTTTACAGATTCACCTGTAGCGTTTGTTACTGTATAGCTAGCTTTAGCTAATTCTACTTCAGCAACTTCTTCTTTTGTTTCTTCTGTTGGAGCTGGTGTTGGCTCTGCAGTAGAAGAATTGTTTGAGCAAGCAACGAGGCTAGTTGTTAAAGCCACAGCTGCTGCCGCCTTTAAAAATTTGTTCATGATATTTCTATCCTCCTATTACCCAATGGGCATATATATTTTGTCATTATTTATACCATCAATCAACTAAAGTAATCCAATTTTGTGATAAAAATAACTTATTCGTTTATTTTGTCTACTAATATGGCATATTGTTCAAGAATGTCGAATTTTTCGCACAAAAAAATAGAGAATTATTTCTCATTCATCCTCTATTATTTCCTTAATATATCATTCGTTTTAATGTAGCATTTCTTCTTGTTGATCCTCTAAATATAAAGAAATAATCCAAGCTGAATCTACACAAGGAAAACTTGCTTCATCTAATTGAAAACGATCTTGTTGGCTACTTACTACTTCTTCTAATCCTGCAATAGGAATGAGAAAGGATAGACCTTTATCATCTGTGCGTACATTGATTTTCATTACATCATCCTTTGTGCTTTGGTATTCAATAGAAGTAACCTCTTCGGCATTGCCTTTGCGATTATCAATGAATTCAATAAAGCTATCATATTTCGCAAGCTCCACTAATACATCATCTATACCATCTTCAAAGATTTGTACTTTTTCTGTAAAATCGCGCACTGTTTTACAATGCCTTAAGCGATATCCTTTTTCTACCATAGGCTTCGCATATTCACGCATAGCATAAGGTACATCTTCATTCGATAATACAATCATAAATTTCCGAGAAGGATCATGGTAAACAAAATGATTCTGTATCATAAAGTCTGTATGACAATGAGGACATAAATGTTTAAAGATATCCCCACTTCTGCTTAATTCCGCTAGATCTACATCTTCAGATGCGTTAACAGCTTCATATAATCTTGTTTCAAATGTTTTTCCACAATAAGGACATGTATATTCTATATCTTTTATTTCCATCATTAACTCCTTAAACTAAAGCCACTAAA
>CADBLN010000056.1 GCA_902795525.1 uncultured Erysipelotrichaceae bacterium
AAAAACAAATAACGATGTAAATTTCTCAAAGTTGTTAATAAATGTGCTGTTGATGATTTAGACAGTAAATCTAATTGCTCACCAATAAAGTATTGAAGATCCTGATTGGTGACATCTTCAATATTTTGAATTTTATTTCTATTTAAATACTCTGAATATTTATTTAGATCATTATGATATGACTCTACAGTCTTTTGAGACTTTTGTTCAATGACTGAAATATGATACAAATAGTTCTCTATCGCTTCCTTAATTTGCATTTAAGCCACCTTTTTAGCATTCTCGTATAATTCTTTAGCTGCGGCTAAAGAAGCCTCAGAAACACTTGAAGACGACAAAATGGCCAACTCTTTAATTCGTTCAGTTTCATTTAAAAGAGTTATTTCAGTCTTAGTTTCATTTTCGAGCTGCACTTTTTCAATATGATAATGGTAATCACTATGGGCAGCAACGGCAGCTAAATGAGTAACTGAAAAGACTTGCATGTCTTTAGAAATGTTATGGATTTTAGAACCCATATTGAAAGCAACGAAACCACTTACACCAGTATCAATTTCATCAAAAATAGCTAATTTAGTGTTTTGTAAGCGAGCAAATATATTCTTTAAGCCCAACATGAGCCTTGATAGCTCGCCCCCACTGGCTACATTGCTTAATGAGCGTAAAGGTTGACCAGGATTCATAGATAATAAAAACCTAATGTTATCTAAACCTAAAGCTGAAGCATTCCCATCACTAAACTCAACGCTGAACTGCGCTTTTTCAAGGTTGAGGTCTTTTAATTCAGAAATTACATCTTTTTCTAAAGACTGACTGCCACTTTGACGCAGTTTTCTAACTTCCAAAGCTTTTGTCTCATAGGCGTGATAAGCATCGTCAACTTGTTTTTTTAGTTTATCCAACACTTCTTGACGATTTTCAACTAAATCTAATTGTTGCTTGAATTCATCACATTTTTGTATTATTTGTGGAACGGTTAAATTGTATTTTCGCTTAATTCTTTGGATATCATATAAGCGCTGGTTTAAAGCATCTATATCAGATATATCCATATCTACACTATCAAAGAAATTCATAATATTAGAATACTCATCACTAATTAAGTAGTATGCATCATTAATATTTTTAACATTGTCTTGAATATTATCAAAATTATCGAGCTGACTAGAAAGTTTTTTAAAGTTATATAGGCTTGTTAAGACACCGTGATCACTATCAAAGATATCTTTTAATTTGTCAATCAATTGTCCTATTTTTTCTCTAACATCATAATTTCTAATAATAGAAGTAATTTCTTCCTCTTCCCCTTCTTTCAATTTAGCTTTTTCTATTTCGTCAACTTGATATCTGATAATCTCAAGCTGAGCTTCATTAAACTCGTTTTCAAGCAAGTTTTGATACTCTTTGGATAAGTCTCTGTAATTATTAAAATTATCTCTAAGCTCATTTAAAATTGTTTCATTACCAACATATTTATCTAGTAGAGAAATATGATTTGCCTCATTTAAAAGATACTGGTTATCCCTTTGACAATGGATGTCAATTTGGTTAAATAATAATTCTTTGATAAACGCCAAAGTACAATTTTTGTTATTAATCTTGGTGGTTGATTTGCCATCACTGGTTATTTCTCTTAAGATAGTTAATTTATCAGAAATAAAACCATTTTGTTCAAGAACCATAGAAATCCTTGCGTCAACTTCAAAGTCCCCTTCTATGACAGCCTTTGGGCAATTAACTCTAATCATTGAGGTATTCATTCTTTCGCCAATTAAAATTGAGATACAATCAATAAAAATACTTTTACCAGCACCAGTTTCTCCAGTAAAAACGCTAAAACCATTATTAAAATCAAGATTTAATTCTTCAATTAGAATAAAGTCTTTGATAAAAAGTCTTTTTAGCATTTATAGCATCCCTCTTTCTAATTCAATGGTTTTCTTACCATCTTTTGTGAGTAATAGTAAATATTCCTGATTTCCATCTTGTCCCTTAATCGGCGAAGGAATAATCTTTTCTATCGATAATTGTAAATTAGACGCTTCATTTTGACAATTAACTAGAGCCTGTGATATAGCATTTTTATCATTTACAAGCCCCTTTTTGTTGACAAACTCCTTGCCAACTTCAAATTGAGGCTTAAATAAGATAACAGCTTGTTTGTTAGAAGATAGTATATCTGAAATAGCTTCAAAGATTTTAGTGCAGGAAATAAAGGAAACATCCATGCATATAAAGTCGATTTCATCAACAAAGTCAGATTTTTTTAAAAATCGTGCATTTATCCCTTCATTAGAAACCACCCTATCATCTTTTTTTAATTTCTCATTTAATTGGTCATGACCAACATCATAGGCATAGACAATTCTTGCACCATTTTGCAAGCAACAGTCGGTAAAACCACCTGTAGAGGCACCAATATCCAAAACAGCCTTATTTTTTAAGGATATTCCAAATTCCTTGAGAGCAGCTTCAAGCTTATGTCCACCTCTAGAAACATATGTTGTTAGAAGCTTTTCAACAGTAATTTCATCATCATCACTAACTAAATAGCCATCCTTTGTTATAACGATGCCGTTAACTCTTACTTTCCGCTCTTTAATAGCATTATGAGCTTGAGATCTATTTGGATAGTATTTATTCTCAACTAAATATTGAGATAATTTAATCTTCATTTATTTTCCTCGATACCTTAATTGTTGAATGTATTCCTTCAAACAAACAAACTTTTCAGGTAACTCTTTTAATACAGATTCATATAGCTCATCACATAAAGCCTGCGCTTCGTTGTGTCCCAATAAAGTATAATAAGTTGATTTGTTATTGGTGGCATCACTAGTAGATTTGCCAAGTTCAATTTCGTTACTAGTATAATCTAAAATATCATCTTGTATTTGGAATGCCAATCCCAAAGAAAAGCCTATTTCACCAAGGTTTGTAATGCTTTCATTTGCCAAGATTTCAGCTGTTAATAAAGGAAGTCTAATTAAATAACCAGTTTTGCAATTATCCATTGTTTTTAATTCATCAAGGGTAATATGTTCACTGTTTTCATATGAAATATCCAAAATTTGGCCTTTAATCATGCCTTTATTCCCACTAGATTGGGCATATAGTTGCACTAGTTTTCTACAAATATCTCCATCATATTCTGTCAATAGTTCAAAAGCCTTCGTTAGTAAAGCATCTCCAGCTAAAATTGCAGTAGCCTCATCAAATTGCTTATGAACTGTCGGTTTTCCCCTTCGTAAATCATCGTTATCCATAGCTGGCAAGTCATCATGAATCAATGAATAAGTGTGAATCATTTCTAAAGCCGCTGCTGCAGGAAATCCATATTCAATATCAATATCGCAATCTTTCAAAAAATTTAAAAGAAGTAATGGTCTTACTCTTTTACCATCACCTAATAAAGCATAGTTAACGGCTTCATCAACTACTGTTTTTTCTTGAAAAAGTGTCTTTAAATATTCTTGAAAACTATTTTTCATCATTTTCAACCTGAGCTGTTATTTCATTGAGCTTTTCAGAAAAAGACTTTAATTTGTTGTCACAAAACTTGGCTAGTTCTAAACCTTCCTGATAAAGCTTTAATCCTTCATCAATTGAGCAATCATTCTTTTGAATGGTATTGGTAATCTCTTCTAATCTTTTCATAGCTTGCTCGAATGTTAATTCTTTTTCCATCTTACTTATTCCTCACAATCATAGTTTTAATTTCACCATCAGAATATTTCAAATCAATTTCCTGATCTTCTTTAATTTGTTTTACCGATTTTATTACTTTTCCGTTTTGACTACTTATGATGTAGCCACGAGCTAACAACTTTAAAGGACTTATGTTATCTAATGTGATTACTAATTTAGAAAAATTATTCTCTAAAGTGTTTAAGTAAACATCAAAACTGTTTTTAAAACGATCAAACACTCTTTCTTTTTGTTGGAAAGCATTATTAAGTAATACTCTGGCAGAATTATTCAATAACTCAACATTATACTGTTTACGCTCTAATTGATTATCTATGTTCTTTGACAGGCTTAAATATATTATGTTTTTGATGTTTGTCAGTTTATTAACAATAGATTCGGTTTGGATGGCATAGTTCTGTAGTTTGTTTTGATAAATGTCTAAGGTTTGCATCTCCTTTTGGAGTTTTCTTACTATTACAGTATCTATTAATTCTATGTAATTATTAATGGTTGTTTTTACTTCATATTGGTCAGGTACAGCTTTTTGAGCTGCTGCTGTTGGAGTAGCGGCGCGATAATCGGCAACTAAATCAGCAATTGTAAAGTCAATCTCATGACCAATTCCAGTAATAATAGGTGTTTTTAGTTCAAAGATTGTTTTTGCGATTGTTT
>CADBLN010000057.1 GCA_902795525.1 uncultured Erysipelotrichaceae bacterium
GGTGGCACAATCATCGGTAAACAAAATGGTGTATTGATTTCTAATAATGGTGCTTTAGGAACCATTACAGGAGACCCTGTATTCTATGGCAAGGCAAAATACGCAATTGACAACACAGACCAAAAAAGTCCAATCAATATTGAGCCTACACTACAACAAGACTTACCTCCAATTGGATATGCCAGATACTATGGCCCAACTGGTTTTATCGTTAATGAACCAGAAAAAGACATCTATCCTAATTACACTCCAGGAGGATATGATTACTTTATGAGTGTCATTGGTACTGATGAAAACGTAGATGAACTTGAGGGAATACCATTCCACTACTTAACCATTAATGTGGCTCTGTCTTATGATAAAAATGCTGAAAAAGCTACAGGAGACATGAGCAATAAATCTAAGCTTGTTGAAGCTGGCACTGTTTTAACAATTGAAGATAATCTGTTTGAATACAAAGATCATGAATTTATCATATGGAATACCAAAAGCAATAACAGTGGTACCCCATATCAACCACAAGATAGTATAACTCTATTAGAAGATACCATATTGTATGCTCAATGGAGAAGTCCAGCTCCAAAAACCGGAGACAATAGCTCTTATGGATTATGGTTATCTATCCTAATTGTTTCTATGTTTGTGATTATTATGGACATTCGCTATATTCTAAAGAGTAAAAAAGCTTAGACTATTATTTATAAATTACAAAACACATAACCAGGTTCCTTTAGAACCTGGTTATTTTATTCTCTCTAAAATTCATTAAAAACCCATTCAGATATGCTCTGTTTTGGTTTCTCATAAACTTCCTATTTTTTATTTGCTTTCAACACAACAACCTTATAGAAAATATAAATTGCCACTGTTGCCAATAGCCATGCTACAGGATAGCCATAATAAACAACATATATTGAATGAACCAACTGCATTCCTATCGCAAGGTATATCTGTCTTAACACTACCATTGCTATCAAAGATAAAATCATTACCGCCCTTGAATGACCATAGCCTCTAACTACACCAGAATATACACTATTAAGGC
The DNA here is from genome assembly GCA_902795525.1 of uncultured Erysipelotrichaceae bacterium. GTDB lineage: Bacteria > Bacillota_I > Bacilli_A > Erysipelotrichales > Erysipelotrichaceae > RUG521. The sequence goes on from CADBLN010000057.1 coordinate 1,046, forward strand.
CTAAAATAAAGTATAGTGGCAATAAAGCTCTCACCATGTCACTTCCATATTTCACAACATCTGGATCTCTGTTGAATATTCCCACCAAACTACTTGCGAAAACCATCCCAAACACCACTATTGGTATTAATGAAACAAGCACCAACACAATGGATACCTTTATGCCTTCCTTCACCCTTTCAGGCTTATCAGCTCCAAGATTTTGAGATACAAATGTGGTAATTGCCAACCCAAGTGATTGGCCAGGCATTGAGGCAAAGTTATCAACCTTTTGAGCTGCCCCTACTCCTGCTATGGCATCAGAGCCAAACATGTTCACATATCTTTGGATAAACACATTGGATAAAGATATTAGACATGTTTGAAGACCTGCCGGTAAACCAATGTTGATTAAACTCTTTAGAATTTTAAAGTCAATACTCAAATCTTTTATAACTAGCTTATGAACATCATTAGTTCTGCTTAACTTCAAATAGACACAAACACAAGAAACTACTTGCGAAACAATCGTAGCGATTCCCACACCTGCTACTCCCATTTTAAAGTTAGCCACCAATACCACATCTAACACTATATTAACAACGCTGGAAATAACTAAATAGATAAACGGTGAACGGCTATCCCCAACCGATCTTAATACACTTGAAGAAACATTATAGATTGAAGTAAAGATGCAACCAATCAAATACAAACGAAGATAAATGATTGCTTGTTCATACACGTCAGCTGGACAATCAACAGCCTTCAACAATAATGGTGAAATAAACTGTCCTATCAAAGCCATCACTGCTCCAGAAACTATGGAGAACAATATTGAGGTATGAATTGCCTTATGTAACATCTCATAATCCTTGGCCCCAAAATAGCGAGATAAAATAACCGTTACACCTGTAGCTAAACCTGTAAAAAATCCAACAATAACATTAGAAATAGTCGCACTACTTGTAACGGCACCTAAAGCTGCTTTACCTACATATTGACCAACAATAGCTGAATCAACACTGTTATATAAGTTTTGAAAGAAATAACCCATTAAAATTGGCAAGGAAAACATGATTAAATTCTTATAGATACTGCCACTGGTTAAATCTTTTCTCATCTCATAATACCTCTTAACAATTATAACATGCATGGGCATATGGTTTCTCTTTTTTCACAAACTACTATAAAATATAAGTATGAATGAAAGGAATTATAACAATGGCAAAGTACGTTTGTAGCGTTTGTGGATATGTTTATGACCCAGCAGTTGGTGATCCAGATAGTGGCATTCAACCAGGAACAGCTTTCGAAGATATTCCTGAAGACTGGACTTGTCCAATCTGCGGTGTCAGCAAAAGCGATTTCACACTAGTAGAAGAATAACGATTAACTTACCACCATTAATGGTGGTTTTTTTAGGAATTATAGGGTATTGCTCACTATAGTATATTATCGACTACATAAATGTTTTATTGTTGAATGAAGCTTTAGAGCTTAAAGAATGGACATAATTAAAAAGAGCCTTATAGGCTCTCATATAACTCTTGGTATTTATTGGCTGAAACATTCCAACTGACATCTTTAGTCATTGCTTGTTTAACCAGTTTACGCCAAGCTTTTTTATTATAGTAGTATACATTAATCGCATAGGCAATGATATAAATCATCTCATCACTATTGAAATATCTAAACGAGAAACCTTCACCACTGCCATCAAACTCATTGTAAGGTCTAACCGTATCTTTTAAACCACCCGTTTCCCTTACTAGTGGTAAAGTACCATATCTCATGGCAATAAGTTGAGAAATGCCACAAGGTTCAAACAGTGATGGCATCAACAACAAATCACATCCTGCATAAACTTTATGAGATAATTCTTCATTATATCCACAATAGAATACTGCTCTATGAGGATAAACGTGTTCTATCTTCTTCAGTTCATTCTCAATGTAGTTTTCACCAGTTCCTAAGATGACCAGTTGAACATCTTGATTCATAATAGTTCCTAACTTATCCAGAATCAGATTCATGCCCTTTTGCCAGGTAAGCCTGGAAACAATTCCAATCAATAACACATCATCCGCAACTCTTAAGCCCAATTGATATTGAAGCGACTTTTTACATTCCTTCTTGTTGTTAGGCTTTGTGCTGCTGAAATTCTTATAGATGTGTGGGTCTGTTTCAGGGTTCCAATCTTCAATATCAATCCCATTGACAATTCCTAATAAGTCGGCCTGTCTGCTGGCAAGAACACCTTCCATTCTTTCCCCATATTCACTTGTCACTATTTCTTTAGCGTATTGTTGAGAAACAGTAGTTACCTTATCCGCATACAATATGCCAGCCTTCATGAAACTTACACCATCATCAAATTGTATGTCACCATTCTTGTAGTATTTATCCGACAAGTTGAAACATCTCATTATTTCCTTAGGAAAATATCCTTGGAACAATAAATTATGAATGGTATAAACATGTTTATACTTATGATAATCCTTATCGGTATATTCCTGTTTGCACATAATCGGAATCATGCCCGTATGCCAATCATTTGAATGTAATATATCTGGTTTAAATGAAATGTGTGGCAACATGTCCAAAACTGCCTTGCAATAGAACGCAAACCTTTCACCATCATCTGGATAACCATATAAACCATCACGATAAAAATAGTCATCCTGTCTGATAAAGTAGAAAGGAACTTTATCAACATCAATCTCATAGATTCCCGTTGTCTTATCTATGATTCCTGATTGAACTTGAATATCCTTAATCTTTTTGGCATCAGGATATTTCTCAATGATAGATTTATACATTGGTAAAACGACAGCAACTTTGCTTCCCTGTGCCTCAAGTGCTTTAGGTAAAGAACCAACTACGTCAGCTAGTCCTCCACTTTTGACAAAAGGCAAGCCTTCACTGGCAATGAATAGTACTTTTTTCATCTTACACCCTATCTCTTCTCTTTACATATGCAAGTTTATCTTGTTCCCCAACTATTTCACGCTTGCTGGAAACCTTTGCGTATTTATCAATGACCGCATTCTCAATATGAGCATATGGTTCGATAACTGTCTTTGGTAAAATCAAACTATTCTTAATATTACAGCCCTGTCCAATTTTTACACCTCTACCTAAGATGCAATTCTCCAAATCACCATATACCTCACAACCATTGGCAATCATTGAGTTTTTAACATGTGCACTCTTCGCATAGAATGCTGGTGGTGAATCATTTGTCTTAGTGTAGATCGGCCACGAATCATCAAATAGTTCCTTTGCCTTATCCAAATCCAGCATTTCCATATTGGCTCTATAGTATTCTTGCAGTGAATTAACACAAACAAGGTAATCATCAAACTTATAGCCATAGACTTTGATGTCGCTTAGTACATGTGACAAGATGTTAATGAAACTGAATAGAGGTGAAATTCTGCTAGCTTCACCAATCAGTTCAATGTATGTATCTTTAGACATGACATATATTTCAGCTAAGATATTCATCTTATTTGATAAACCAATATTATCCTCAATGCTGGTGATTCTGCCATCAACATCCACTGCTGCCCTTTGACATCCCAAGAATTTCTTCTTGCCATTGTTGATTTGCTTGTAAACACAGGTAACATCTGCTCCTGATTTTTCATGTGCTTTAATGACATCTTCAAAGTCAATTCGACAAATCATATGGCTTGGAGCAATAACAACATTGCTAAACTTCTGGCCACTTATTTCAGCCAAAGTATCTTTCATGACATAAACATCATGGAAATAGATATCATTTAATTCATATTTATTACCAGGATATAGTAAGTCTATATAACCATGTTTGTGGTTGATGTTGTATTGGGCTGCCTGCAAGTGATCAATTAAAGAACGTGGCTGTTCATTAATCAAAACCTTAATTCTATCAATGCCTGAGTTAATCATATTAGAGATAACAAAATCAATAATACGATATCTGCCCATAAAGGACATGGCTGCTATGGAACGATAGTCAGACAAGCCTTGTACACGAGTATTTCTATCTTCAAAATTAACAATTCCTATAGCGTCAATCATTCTTTTGTACCTGTCCTTTCTTTGCGATTAATTGAATTTTGCTCCTGTCACCAACAACAGCCCCATCTGGTATTTCTAAGCCTTCAACAACAATACAGTTCTGTACTACTGCACCTTCGCCTATCTTGACTTCTGGCATGATGACAGAGTCTATTACCTTGGCACCCTTTCCAATTTCACAATCTCTAAACAAGACTGAGTTTTCAATAGTGCCATTAATCTTACAGCCTTGATTGATATAAGCTCTTTTAATCTTGGCTTTTGGTCCAATAAACTGTGGAGTGGTTGGTACATCTTCAGTATAAATTTTCCAACTGTCATCATTTAACTGTAATGGATTTTTGTCATCCAACAAATCCATATTGGCTTGCCACAAAGAATCAACGGTTCCAACATCTTTCCAATAACCATTGAAACGATATGCATAAATCTTTCTTCCTTTAGCTAAGTAAGTTGGAATAATGTTCTTGCCAAAATCATGAGCTGATTTTTCATCTTTAGCATCATCAATCAAAGCCTTTCTTAAAGTCTTGTAATTGAAAATGTAAATCCCCATGCTAGCTAAATTATTCTTAGGCTTTGCTGGTTTCTCCTCACCCTCAATGATTCTATCTTCATCATCAGTATTCATGATGCCGAACTGTTTGGCTTCTTCCCAACTAACTTCTAGATCAGCCACAGTCAAATCAGCATTCTTCTTTTTGTGCTCCGCCAACATCTTGGCATAGTTCATCTTGTATATGTGGTCACCAGAAAGAATCAAAACATATTCTGGTTCATACATATCCATGAAGTCCACATTTTGGTAAATCGCATCAGCCGTACCCTTATATTGACCAAAACCCTCATCACTCTTTTCTCTTGGTGGCAAGACAAATACACCCTTGTTTCTACCTGTCAAACCCCATAATGAGCCTTGAGATACATAGGCATTCAAAAGAATTGATTCATATTGAGTCAATACCCCTACAATATCAATTCCAGAATTAGCCGCATTACTTAACGGAAAATCAATAATACGATACTTTCCACCATAATAAACAGCTGGCTTAGCCACCTTATTAGTTAAATCCAATAATCTCGTGCCTCTTCCACCAGCCAATATCATTGCGAGCATCTCGGTTTTCATTAAATCACTTCCCCTCTCAGATGCGTATATTATTAAATTATCTTGTCAATTAAATTATACACTAGATTGTAAGGGTTTTCATTACATGATTATCTTATTGTTAAAAAAGTTGCTTCGTTTACATTTTCCAATCAATTCCTTCAAGACCTTTTGAACGCAAAAAGGAATTGGTAGCAGAAAAATGTCTACAGCCAAAGAAACCTCTATAAGCGCTTAGTGGTGAAGGATGTGCTGCCTTTAAAACCATGTGCTTAGGGTTGTTCAGAAACTCACTTTTTCTTTGAGCGTTGCTCCCCCACAAAATAAAGACTATTGGTTGTTCTAAGCTATTCAGCTTTTGAATCACATGATCAGTAAAGATTTCCCAGCCTTTATCTTTATGTGAATTCGCAATACCTTTCTGAACTGTCATCACAGTATTTAAAAGTAATACCCCTTGTTTGGCCCAATTAACTAAATAGCCATTGCGACTCATCTTTATTCCAAGGTCATCACTAATTTCCTTATATATGTTGATTAGTGATGGTGGTAAATCAATCCTTGGTTTAACCGCAAAGCACAAACCACAAGCCTGTCCTTCCTCATGATAAGGATCTTGGCCTAATATCACCACTTTCACCTTATCCAAATCAGTAAAATAAAAAGCTGAGAAAACTTCCTCTTTAGGTGGATAAATAGTCTTTGTGGCATACTCATTCTTCAAAAACTCACTTAGCTTTTGAAAATATTCCTGTTTAAACTCATTATCTAGAAACTCATCCCAGCTTTTATTAATCATTGATCTTCACTCTCTAAAATAGTTATACTTATTGGACTTAACAACATCCTATCATGGTGAATGATATTACTTTCAAACACTTCAGTCATTGTTCCTGTGAAAGTATATTCAACATATTCCGTTGTTGGGTTTAATAAGATTGTGATAGTCTTGCTGGCTACCCAATCATGTAGTTTATATTCAATGCAATCACCAAACTTTTCAAAAGTAACATGATGTTGAATACTATCTTTTGTCTGCGCAAGCTTAAGAGCTTTTCTTATTTTAATTAACCTTTTAACATATTTTATAACTTGTCCATACTCTTCCTTATTCTCTTCCTTCAATTTATTAATTGAATCGGGAGCGTTGTAGCTTGAATGGATTCCGTTTTTACTTCGACAATACTCTTGACCTGCATGAATGAAAGGTACTCCCTGAGCAACCAAAACACTTCCTAATAAGAACTTCTGTCTTTTTAAAATCATCTCGCTGCCTTCATGCCCACAACACCTATTAAGCTTATCAAAACAAGTCATGTCATCATGACACTCAACATAGTTGATGCTTTGTTCTGGTGATGACAGCATAAGCCCCTTCAATCCTTCAATGGCACTATCAATCATACTATAATTTCCACTGCCATATCCCTGAGCCATTTCATCAAAGGTGCTACCTTTCATAATATCCCTGAAGCAATCATTAAAGAACGCAACTTCTGGCAGTGCCCTGTGATTCTCTTTACAAGCCTTCTCTTCAGCTGCTAAAGTTGAATTCATATTCCAACCTTCACCATATATCATGACTCCTGGTTTTAATTCATTCAGTTCATCAACGATTATCCTCATTGTCTTGACATCAATTAGACCCATCAAGTCAAATCTGAAACCATCAATATCAAACTGATTAACATAATACTTAAGTGTATCTATAATAAACTTTCTAGCCATGGGCATATGAGTATCGATTTCATTGCCACAGCCAGTGCCATCTGACAAAGATCCATTTGACAAATATCTAAAGTAATAATAAGGAACTGATAAATTAAAGCTGGAGTTCTCAACCACATAAACATGGTTAAATACTACATCAAGATTAATCTTCAAACCGCATCTATGTGCTTCAAGCACAAGCTGACTAAAATCAGATATTACCCTTGAAGTACTATTTATGTTGCTGGAATAACTGCCCTCTAAAACTTGATATTGAACAGGGTCATAACCCCAGTTATAGAATAATTCTGGATGCAGTTCATCTACACTGCCAAAATCATTGACAGGCAATAATTGAAGATGAGTAACTCCAAGCTCTTTAATATAATCAAGCTGGCTAATGGCACCCACAAAATTGCCTTCACTGCTTAAGTCTCTAACTGACGCTTCATAAATAATTGCATCACAATAATCATCCAGCTTCTCCAAAGAAACCTTTTCACTTTTCAAAACTTCAGTATCAATGACAACATTCTTTTCACTATTAGGCGTTGAAGCTTTGGCATAAGGATCAAGACAATAAGTCCATTCCCCATTAACCCTGATAAGATACTTATACAAAGCTCCTATAACAGCAGGAGCAATCGCAATCTTCCAAACACCTTTTTGTCCTTTATGCAAGGACATGGTTTTAATTGTTCCATTATGTTCCAATTCAATTTGCACCTGAGATGCCGTTGGAGCCCATAAGGAAAAGATAGTTTTTTGTTCGTCTAAAACACAGCCTAAATCATTACCATCATAGAAGAACTCTTCATTGAATCTTTCACTTTTGACAATGAACCTATATTCCAAGTTAATCCTACACGCATTGACAATCATTACTTCATATTCATTACCAATTGTGATATCTCCACTGAAATTAACGTGGTAAACCTTTTTGTCACTTAAATCTTCTACATCCTTTACTTCTAATTTAAACAACTCATTTTGGTCCACCAAATAAAATACATCACTGTCACCGCCACAAAAATTCTTGTTAATGACTACAGTAATATCATGATAATCATCCAGGTATGCACGAACAAAACTCTTCATTTTTTACCCCACTGTCTCTAAATGCCAAATATCTCTGTTATATTCAGAAATTGTCCTATCAGTGCTGAAGAAACCACTTGCAGCAATGTTTAATAGGCACTTTTGGTTCCATATTCTTTCTTCTTGATACATCTTATTCACTTTATTCTGAGCTTCAACATATGCATCAAAATCTGCTAAATGGAAATACTCATCATTTTGATAAAGTATTTCATCATAAATTTGTTTAAAGTCATCTTCATCTTCTGACCAAGTACCATCAACCAAAGAATCTAAGATGTTTTTAATAGTCTTGTTACTTTGATATATCTTCATGGCATCATAACCGTTGTTCCTTAATTCTCTTAATTCTTCAACAGTTTTTCCAAAGATAACAACATTCTCTAATCCAACTTCTTCACTAATCTCAACATTGGCACCATCCAATGTTCCCAAAGTTATGGCACCATTCATCATTAGCTTCATATTAGAAGTACCGCTTGCTTCCTTACCTGCCGTTGAAATCTGTTCAGAAACATCTGCTGCATTTAACAAGATTTCAGCAATTGATACACAGTAATTTGGAATAAACACTACTTTCATAAACTTATTTACTTGTGGATCGTTATTTACCTTTTCACCAATGGCATTTATCAATTGAATGACTTTCTTGGCGTAGGTATACGCAGGAGCTGCCTTAGCCGCAAAGAAGAATACTGTTGGTTTCATTTCAAAATTAGGATTCTTTTTTATCTGTTGATAAAGGTAAATCAAATGCATGCAATTTAACATCTGTCTTTTATAAGCATGAAGTCTTTTTGCCTGCACATCAAAAATATAACTAGTATCTAGTTCAATTCCTAATTCCTTTTTAACATAATCTGCCAAGATTTGTTTTCTTTCTTGTTTTATTCTTTTTAAGTTACTTAAAACATTATCATCATCAACATAATCCTTAAGTTTATTCAGATTCTTGGCATCAGATACAAAATCATCACCAATCAAACTCTTCAAATAATTGCTTAATTGAGGATTTGAGTAAAGTAGCCATCTACGATGAGTTACCCCATTGGTTTTATTGTTAAACTTTTCAGGGAACAAACGATAAAAGTCTCTCATGACATCATTCTTTAGGATATTTGTATGAATTCCAGCAACACCATTTACTGAGAAACATACAGCTGCTCCCATGTTGGCCATGTGTACACTGCCATCTCTGATAATCGCAACTCTGTTGGCTAAATCACTGTCATGGGTCATTTCCATTACTTGTTTTCTGAATCTTGTGTCAATTTCCTTAATCAAAACATAGATTCTTGGTAACAGCTTGATAATCATATGTTCAGGCCATCTTTCCAAAGCTTCTTGTAAGATGGTGTGATTGGTATAAGCTACAGTTTGAGTAACGATTGACCAAGCCTTATCCCAATCATAGTTATGTTCATCCAATAGAATCCTCATCAACTCTGCAATAATCATGATTGGATGAGTATCATTTAATTGAATCACAACTTTTTCATGTAAGTTATCTAAAGTACCATAGTTTTCCATGTGGCTCATGACCATGGTCTGAGCTCCCGCACTCACAAAGAAATATTCTTGTTTTAAACGTAACATCCTGCCTTCTTCAGTTGAATCGTCAGGATAAACATTTTGACAAATCTTATTAACATCTTCAATGTATGTAATGAAGTCTCTGCCAATTGGCCCATCTTCACTAGCTTCTGGTTTCCATAGTCTCAATGTATTCACAATCCCATTCCCATTACCAATAACTGGTACATCATATGGAACAGCTCTGATTGTTTCAGCATTAATATGCTTAACAGCCATTTTTCCATTGTTTTGCCAGTAGGATTCTATTTCACCATAGAATTTAACATCAACCGCATGCTTAGGTTTTCTTACTTCCCATGGATTGCCTAATTTTAACCAAATGTCAGGTACCTCGACTTGCTTGTTATCTTCAATCTTCTGCTTGAACAAACCATATTCATAACGAATGGTATTGCCATGGCCTGGCAAACCTAAGGTTGCCAATGAATCTAGAAAACAAGCAGCCAGTCTGCCTAAGCCGCCATTACCAAGACCGGCATCAGTTTCAAGTTCTTCCAATTCATTAAAATCAATGCCCATCTCTTGTAAGCCGTCTTTGACAATATCATAAATCCCCATGTTCATTAGATTATTAGTTAATAATCTGCCAATCAAAAACTCCATTGAGAAATAGAATAATTGTTTCTTTTGCTTACTGGAAACAATATCTTTGCTATGCATCCAGTCTTCACTGGCATTATCCCTAATAACCTCTCCTAATGTTAACCATCTTTCAGTAGGGTCGCTGTATTTGATGTCTCTACCATATATTTGGGTAAACCTATCTGAATAAACTTTCTTAAACTCTTCTTTATTTGTAAACATAAATATCCTTTCTATCGCTTCTTTGCCTTAAAGATAATGCCCGCAAAAGGCGCGATTCTAATTGTTATGTAATATGGCATTCCATGTTTGCCTGGCTTTCTGGCAACTACTTTTGTATAGTTGCACATGTTACAGCCACTATAAATGTCTCTTTCACTATTCAACAGTTCTGTATAATACCCATATGTTGGCACCCCGACATCAAACTGTTCATATGATATTGGTGACATATTTAATACCGTCACATAAACATACTCATCATCATATCTTGTATAAGTAAAGATTCTTTGTTGGGAATTATCCGCATCAATCCACTTAAACCCTTCCCAACTATAATCTCTTTTCCATAATCCTGGATTTTCTTTGTATATCAGATTTAAATCTCTTGAGAATCTCTTAAATGAATCATGAATAGGATACTGCAACATGAACCAATCTAGTTCTTTCTCTTCATCAAACTCCCTAAACATCGCAAACTCATTTCCCATGAAGTTCAGCTTCTTGCCAGGATGAGTATACATGTAAATCATTAGATTACGACATTGAGAAAATTTCTGTTCATAGTTCCCCCACATCTTATCTACTATTGTTCCTTTAGAGTGAACAACTTCATCATGAGATAGTGGTAAGATAAATTTTTCTGAATAGAAATAAGCCATTGAGAAATTAATTAAATTATGGTGATAGAAACGATACTCAGGATCCATTTTATAGTATTTCAAGGTATCATTCATCCAACCTAAATCCCATTTATAATCAAAGCCTAAACCATCATTCTCAGTTGTCTCAGTAACATGAGGATAACTCGTAGAGTCCTCCGCAATGATCATAGCGTTAGGATAATTCTGATGTAAGTGATAGTTAAACCTCTTGATGAAACTGATTGCACCATAGTTCTCACCCTTTGTAGAATCACCATTGTGGTAGATAAGATTGCTGACAGCATCTACCCTTAATCCATCACAATGATACTTATCCAGCCATAAGCCAGCACTGCTCATTAAGAAGCTAACCACTTCATTTTTTCCAAAATCAAAATATAAAGTGTCCCATTGGCTTTCGGCTCTTGTTGCATCACTGTTTTCATATAAACATGTTCCATCAAACCTAATTAGCCCAAAGTCATCTTTGACAAAGTGAGCCATAACAATATCCATGATGACTCCAATGCCGTTATTATGGCAAGCATCTATAAACATTTGCAGTTGATAATTATTGCCATATCTACTGGTCACACTAAAGTAGCCATATTGTTGATACCCCCAGGAACCATCAAATGGATACTCATTTAATGGCATTAACTCTATATGGGTATATCCCATTTCCTTGACATATGGAATTAGCTCATCAATCATTTCATAATATGTAAACCATCTACCAGCACCATGATGCTTAAATCCACCAAGGTGTACTTCATAGATGTTCATTGGCTTATCAAAGTTGAGACTTCTTTCCCTCATCCAGTCATTGTCAGTCCATTTATATTGGTCTAGATCAACAACTTTACAAACCCATCCTGGTCTCATTTCATTATAAAAAGCATATGGGTCAGCTTTTTGGACAAGCTTCCCATCAGCTTGTTCAATGACATATTTGTATTGTGCATATTCTTCTAGGAAAGGGATGGTAATTTCCCAGATTTCATTTGTGATTTTATTTAGAAATGTTTCATTTTCGTTCCAATTGTTAAAATCACCAATTAGTCTTACACTTTTAGCGGCAGGAGCATATAACCTAAAACATACGCCATTTTCAGTAAAATGAGCACCGAATATGTTGTAGGCATGTAGAGAGTAACCATCGTAAAACGACTGCAATTCTTGATAGTCCATACTTATTCCCCCATATTATTATATAGAAAAAATCACAAATGTATTACATTATTATCCATTTTAGCTTTTAATAAGCCATATTCTTTTCAATGTATATGTTTTAAACTATCTATATAGGGGAATAATAATATGAAAGAATTTGTGTTAATAATTCAGAAATCGTTGACTGCTGAACATGTTCAATTAGTTAAGGATTTATGTGAGAAAAACGACTATGGTTTTAAATTAGTTTCAAGTCAGGAAGAAGCTCTTCCATTTATCAAACAAGCAACAATCATGTACAGTTCTGCCACAAAACTACTGCCTGAAGCTGAAAACTTAAAATGGTTCCACTCTTCTTCTGCTGGTGTTAATACTTATTTACCATTATTAAAAACTGAAACTATCCTCACAAATTCAGCTGGAGCTTACGGTTTATCTATCTCGGAACACATTATCATGGTTCTATTGATGATGTTGAGGAAAATGCCAACTTATCAACAAATCGTTCGTGAGAAAGGCTGGAAAAAAGATATCCATTTTGATAGCGTTTATGGTCAAAGAATTACCATTGTTGGTACTGGTGATATAGGAACTAACTTTGCCCGGAGAATCAAGGCCTTCCAGCCAAAAACAATCATAGGCATTAACACAACAGGACATGCCCAAGAAGGTTTTGACATGTGTTATCCAATTGATGATATTGATTCAATCTTACCTAAAACTGATGTATTGGTAAGCTGTGTCCCTGAAACAAGCAAAACAATAGGCTATTTAAATGAACATCGAATAAATCTTTTACCTAAGGGTTCATATTTAATCAATGTAGGCAGAGGAAGTGCTATTGATGAAAAAGCACTCTACACAGCTCTTAAAAATAAGCATCTGGAAGCTGCAGCTTTAGACGTCTTCCAAAAAGAGCCATTAGAAACCAATTCACCATTGTATGAATTAGACAATCTAATCATAACTCCTCATATTTCAGGAAACATGACTGTTGATTATACCATCGAAAAAAACTTCAACATGTTTCTTAATAACCTAAAGCACTACATCAACAATGAGCCTATGGAATATCTGGTAGACAAAGAAAGAGAGTACTGATAAGGTATTTTTGCCATATCAAGAATTCATAACAAAACAAAAAGCAAGATGTTCATCTTGCTTTTACTGTGCATATAATTCTACTCACTATTACTATTTAGTTAGTTCTGACATAGCTGCGTAGTACTTTTCTTTCTTTTGTTCTACATCAGCTTTGTTTTCACCTCTAATGCAATAGTAAATCTTACACTTTGGTTCTGTACCGCTAGGTCTAATGGCAATCCAAGTTTCATCTTCCAAGAAATACTTCAACACATCACTTCTATCAAAACCAACAATGTCAAACACTTGATCACCAACATATTGCTTAGCACTCTTATAGTCTTCATACTTAACAACATTGACACC
>CADBLN010000058.1 GCA_902795525.1 uncultured Erysipelotrichaceae bacterium
CTGCTATACCTGATTGGTTTGTAGTGCTGGCTTCGTGAGATGGAACTACACATATCGTTATATCCTTACAAATTTCATTAGTTAACTCGCTAAAAAGTAGTTTAACGCTTTTTCCTTCTTTTCCTTAACGTCTAGTATTAGCCCGCTAATTTTATCTGAATGGAATTCCTCGTTTATTTGACCGTCGGGAAGTCTATATCGGTGGTAGTACCCAAAATGAGGAATATAACCTTCTTTTGATAGTTGTTCCCATTTTTCATTAACAAATATTCTATTATTCATACCTTTCCTCTCTTTCAATACTCAAAAAACAGAAAGGTGGCAATCCCTTCCTGCGTAAGACAATTTATACAGGAAGGCCTGCCTTTCTTGCAAATGTGTTATTTTATTACATCTTTATTATACCATATTAAAATATATGAAATATTACTTTTCAATCCAATAAAACTCACCAAAGGTGAGTTTTGTTTCTTATCTCTTTTTCTTAAACTCTTGTTGGCCTCTTGTTGAACCACCATCACATAAGATATCTACACCAGCTAAATAACCATTTCTTTCATCAGCTACTGTAGCCAAGGCATAGCCTAACTCTTCTGGCTTGCCCATTCTTTCTTCGGCTGAGAAACCAATTAGGTAACCACCATTATCTTTTTCAGCATTACCCATATCAGTGGCAATTAATCCTGGTGAAAGTGAAACAACACGAATTCCTTTCTTACCATATTCAAAAGCACACTTAGCAGCATACCAGCAAACAAAATTCTTTGAAATTGCATAAGCAAAACCAGCCTTTTGATAATCTGTTTTTGCCATGTTTGCTCTCTTTAAAATCTTTCTAATGAACTCTTCTTCATTTGTTTCCGCTAATGGATAAGCCTTCTTAGGGATAATGAAGCTAGGAAGTGAATAAGCGCTATTGCTTGAAACATCAACAATTACACTACCAGGTTTCATTAATTTGCTAAATTCTTGATTGACATAAACTGTCCCCAAAGCATTTATTCTCAATAGTACATCACCACTGGTTTGTGCTGGTGACATGCCAGCTGAATTGATAACGTTTTTGATTTCTCCAAGTGAAGCTGCATATTCCGCTAATTCTCTGACACTGTTTCGATTTCCAGTATCAACAGCATGCCCATAGGCTTCAAAACCCAATTCTTTTAATTCGTTAACAGCGTTCTCCAATTTCTTAAAAGTTCTACCAGCTATAACAATAATCTTGTCCTTAGGCATGAATTTAGCCGCTGCTAAGCCCATGCCACTACCACCACCGGTAATAACACATACATTCTTAGACATTTTATTTCCCTCTTTTCCATAATATTTTATATGAAAAAAGTTAGTTTTAGTTAACTAACTTTGTCGTATTAATCAGTTTTTTCACAAGACCTTAGATTTCTTAAAACTTCCACAAACAATCTCACACATTGTTCAACAGAATCAATTGTCATATATTCTCTTTCACTATGAGCAAATTGGCCAAATGGACCCATCCCATCTAAAATGATGGCACACTCTGTTGATAAGTGATTGGCATCTGACAGACCTCCTCGTTTTCTCTCCTCAAATGCAATCCCAAGATTGTCCGCTATTTCTTTTACTTTGTTGATGTATTCCCAGCCCTCTGAGGTTTGAACCCATGGTGGAGTTTCGTCAAAGTATTCAATCTCAACTTTTACCTTTGGCACAAAAGGTCCTTTTTCAATTAAATGATTTATGTGATTAACTACCCTGTTTCTTTCTTCCATGGTGTGATATCTTATTTCCGCTTCTAACCTTGCTATCCCGGCAACTGTATTTACGGTTGTTCCACCATTAACAACACCAACATTGACACTTGTTTCTTTTTCTTCATCTTTAAGATTCTGAAGTTCCACAATATAGTGACCCATTTCTTCTATTGCACTTGCGTTTTCAACCTCAAACATGTAGCCAGCATGTGCCTCAATGCCGCTAAACTTCAAAACATAGTTGGTTTTACCTTTTCTATTAAAAACATGCCCTGCCCCATTATTTTGAGCAGACTCCATCACAAACACTCTATCTGATTTTCGCGCAATTGCCTTTATGATGTTTCTTGAATAACGAGAACTAATTTCTTCATCGGGATTATAACACATGCAGATATTTAACTTATCCAATTCTTCTTTGCCCATCTCCTTAGCAATATGCAACATTGCTAAATCTCCATTTTTCATATCTTCAACGCCAGGACCAAAACACTTATTTCCCTCTTTCTTAAATGGTCTTTTTTTAACTGTTCCATTTTGGAAAACTGTATCCATGTGTCCAATAAACATTGCATCATAATGAGAACAATTAGGATGATTGCTTATTTCTAGTACAGGTCCGTTTTCAACTGCCGTTTCTTTTATGTGCCACCCTATTTCCTTATACCATCTTTTAAGATGCTGAGCTACTTCATGTATTCCCTTTGAATTATGCGAACCACAATCAATGTTTACTAATGTTTCTAACTGCACTAAATATTCGTTTATATTCATTTTCTTTTCCTCATTAGTTAATAATATAGCATAAATTGTTGTATTATTTTAGGTAGGAGGATTAGTCATGACTCAAATAGAAAGAATTACAAAAATGGAAACCATTTTGGATAAAGCAATTACCGCAAACAGTAACTTAGAAAACGCCTTAAAAGAATACCTGGCAATTCAAGATAGTATTACTGAACTTGCAGAATACTATTATAGTGATGATTGGAAAAAGGACTACGATGACGATAATGCTGGTAAATTACCAGAAAACCTAAAACGTGGTGTTTTATCTCAAGATGGGATTTACAATTTACTAATTACTAACAAAGAAA
>CADBLN010000059.1 GCA_902795525.1 uncultured Erysipelotrichaceae bacterium
ATATTGCTAAACAAGTTGGTATTGATGAAACCATTGCTCAAGTATTACCAAATGAAAAAGAAGCTGTTATTTCGGAGCTGAAAAAAGAACATAAGGTAATCATGGTTGGTGATGGAATCAATGATGCGGTCGCTTTAACTTCTGCAGATATTGGTATTGCTATTGGTTCAGGAACAGATGTATCTATTGATGCTGCTGATATTGTTTTAACAAAATCGACTTTATTAGATGTGCCTGCTGCAATTAGACTATCTAGATACACTTTGAAAAATATATATGAAAACTTGTTCTGGGCCTTTTTCTACAATGTGATATGCATACCTTTAGCAGCAGGATTGTATCAGTCAATCTTCCATTGGAATTGGGAAATGAATCCAATGATTGGTGCAGCCGCAATGAGTTTATCAAGCGTGACTGTCTGCCTTAATGCTTTGAGGCTTAACACTGTGAAGATTTATGATTTGAGTAAAGATAAATTCAAAAATTTTAAAGGAAAGGAAATTAATAATATGAAAAAAACACTTTTGATTGATGGTATGATGTGTGAGCATTGTGAAAACACTGTTAAAAAAGCCTTGGAAAACATTGATGGTGTTGTAAGTGCTAAGGTTTCTCATCTTGATGGACAAGCAGTTGTTGAATTAAGTAAAGATGTTGATGAAAACTTATTTAAAGCTGCTGTTGAAGAAAAAGATTATAAGTTTATGGGAGTAAAATAATGGATTGTTGTATAAAACACAAAGAAAGAAGCCAGGAAGAGATTAAATCTTTGACAATAAGATTGAACAAAATAGAAGGTCAAATTCGTGGTATTAGCAAAATGATTGATGATGATCGTTATTGCGTTGATATAATTACTCAAATAAACGCTGTCCAATCAGCTTTAAATTCATTCACAAAAGAATTACTCAGTTCTCACATCAAGT
The DNA here is from genome assembly GCA_902795525.1 of uncultured Erysipelotrichaceae bacterium. Taxonomy (GTDB): domain Bacteria; phylum Bacillota_I; class Bacilli_A; order Erysipelotrichales; family Erysipelotrichaceae; genus RUG521. Next base: position 927 of record CADBLN010000059.1, read on the forward strand.
CATGTGTTGTTAAAGATATACGAGAGGGCAATGATACAGTTGTAGATGAACTTTGTGAGTTATTACAAAAAACCATGAAATAAGCCAAGACTATTTATTAGTCTTGGCTTTTGCTTTTTCTTCAGCTACCTTTTTTTCTTGTCTTTTTATAGCTTCAAGTTTTTCTAGTTTAGCAGCTTCTTCTTCCTCGAGAACACGATAAGCAACTTTGCCAACTAATGTCTTAGGAAGCTCATCTCTAAACTCAATTTCATATGGCATTGCGTATTTGGCAACGTGTTTTCGCATATAGTCGAATATTTCTTTTTTGACACTTTCATCGGCCACTACATTTTCTTTCAATACTACAAAGGCCTTAATTTTCTGCATTTTATAGTCATCCTTGACTCCAATGCAACAACTGTACAAAACTTTAGGATGGCCATCAATAACGTTTTCCAACTGGGAAGGGTAGACGTTATAGCCACTAGAAACTATCATTCTCTTAATTCTTTGTTTGAAATATACAAATCCATCTTCATCCATGTAACCTAAATCACCAGTATGTAAATAAGTTTTACCATCGCGATGGACTTTGAGAGTTTCTTTTGTCTCTTCTTCGTTATTCAGATATCTCAACATAACACTTGGGCCACTAAGACAGATTTCACCATCTTGATTTGTTTTTAATTCCTTGGTAGTCCCAGGTTCGCAAATAACGTATTTTGTATCAGCAAAAGGTAGTCCTATACTATTTTCACGATATTGATTAAATGGAGTTAAACAACTTGCGGTAACACATTCCGTAGTTCCATAACCTTCACGTACTTGTATTGTTGCACCATGTTCTTTTAAGAAGGTATCAACCTTGTTTTTTAACTCTACTGAAAGGGAATCACCACCAGAATACATTCCTTTCAAAAATGATAGATTTGCATTCTCTAAGCCTTTAGTTCTTAATAAGGCTTCATATAATGTAGGAACACCAGCAATAAAGTTAGGTTTCTTCTTAATCAACATTTGGGCGTATGTTTTAACGGTAAACTGTGGAATTAAGTCACATGTTATGCCTCTTACTAAACATGTATGAACTCCAATTCCTAAGCCAAAGCCATGGAATAATGGCATTACAGCGAGAATCTTTTGTCCTTTCTGATAAGGAACCTGCATTGCCTTACCACTTTGTAAAGCACAAGCGTTAAAGTTTAAGTCACTTAAACAAATACCTTTAGTGGTTCCAGTAGTACCACCTGAATAAAGAATGACAGCAGTACGGTCAATTTCAAATTTAATCTTATTCAAAGGAAGAGGGAATTTACTACCATAATGTAAAAAGTCTTTCCAAGTGATTGAATATGATTGATTTGGAAGGTTTGAGTATTTACCTAAATTCTTTAGTTTATATGGAATTTGAAGTTGTTTTGGTAATTCATCAGCAATAGAGGCCATAATGATATTAACAGTATGGTCAGCACCTTTACGGGCTTCAACTATTTTCTCGTAAAATTGATCTAAAGTTAAAATAGCTTTTGAATTGGAGATG
>CADBLN010000060.1 GCA_902795525.1 uncultured Erysipelotrichaceae bacterium
ATTTCTTTTTGGTTCATGAAGAACTTATCGTTAATGTCTTCGCGATCATAATATGTTGAAATCATATTGTCATAGATTGGTAGTGAAGCAGAAATTCCATCTCCCATTCTGTCTTCAGGAATATATGCCATGGACATATTCCTTCTTTCTTTGACACTCTTATTATTTACATTTTCACCATTAATAATGACATCACCACTATATTCAACTTCCTGTAAGCCTACAATGGTTTTCACAAGGTCAACTTGGCCATTACCATCAACACCGGCAATGCCGAAGATTTCACCCTTCTTAACGGCGAATGAAATGTCATCTAAGACATTCTTATTATTATGCTTTATTACTAGATTTCTGACTTCCAAGGCCTTTTCGTTATTGAAGTCTTTATTGGTTTTAAACTCATCCATATCATTTTCCAAATCTCTGTCAATGATTAGATTTGTTAGTTGTGCCATTGTTAACTCATCATTACGATAAGTTCCTTTGCTAACGCCATTCCGTAAAACCGTAATCTTATCAGAAATCTGTTTAACTTCATCTAATTTATGAGAAATAAAGATGATAGTGTGACCTTGTTTTGTAAAGTCTTTAAGCTGCTCAAATAATTGTTGAGTTTCTTGTGGAGTTAATACTGATGTAGGCTCATCAAGAATAATTAATTCCGCATTACGATACAACGTTTTTAAGATCTCAACCTTTTGTCTTTTGGCAACAGACAAAGTTGATACTAAATCCGTTACATTTAAGTCAAAGTTATATTTATCAGACAGTTCTTGCGTACGTTTAATAGCTTCGTTACGATTGATAAATATACCATTGACAGGTTCATCCCCTAAGATGATATTATCGACAATACTAAATGATGGAATCAACATGAAGTGTTGGTGAACCATACCAATGCCACTTTTTATTGCTTCCATGGAACCATTGAAATGAACTTCCTTTCCCTTGTATTCGACTGTACCACTGCTTGGGGCTTCGATACCAAAGATTATCTTCATTAATGTAGATTTACCAGCACCATTTTCGCCAACAATTGAATGAATTTCGCCCTTTTCGATTTCAATATTAACATCTCGGTTAGCTACGGTACCATTGCTGTAAACTTTGGTAACATTTTCCAGTTTTAAGATGGTATCTGCCATATATCCTCCATATTTTATAAAATATGCTCTATTAAAATTGTTAATAGAGCATATTCACATTTTTTAATATTATGTTTTTAACTATTTTGTATTAGCATCATGCCATGCTTGCCATTCAGCAACTGACATCTCTAATGTATCAACAACTTGAACGTTGCCTGCAGTAACTTCTGCCAATGTATCAGCAATAGCCTTTTGGATATCAGCTGAAACTACTTCTTTGTAGTATTCATTTTCAGCTAAGCCAACACCATTTAATGCGATACCCCAAGCTTCAGTTTGACCTAATTTAGCATCTAATGTGCCATCAATTACCATCTTTGTAACACCAACAACAACTTCGTCAGAGTTCTTTAATGCAGAAGTAACAATTGATTTAGCCCAATCAGGTTGGCTGTTTTTGAATTGTTCGTATTGGTCTTGGTCAACACCAACTGCCCATACGTTTTCATGTTCAGCACATGCTTGGATAACACCATTACCAGTTCCACCAGCAACTTGCCAAATTACGTCAGCACCTTCTTTAATTAGGTCTTGTGTAATTTCATAACCTGCTTGTGGGTCTTGGAAAGGTGAAGTAGATTTAGCGTTAACATAACGAACGATATATTTAACACCTAAATCCTTTAATACTTGGCAATAACCACCAATGAATTGGTCCATAGCTTGAATGTCTAGACCAACAACTACACCAACTGTACCAGTCTTTGTTAATTTACCTGACAATGTTCCGATAACATATCCTAAGTCATCTAATGCATATTGAACACAGTATACATTTGAAGGAACCTTATCCATACCTTCTGGTAAACTTGAGAAGTCAAAGTTCATGAACTTTTGATTTGGATATCTTGTAGCAGCATCAAATAAGAATGCTTCATATGAGTTGTTACCAGAAATAACTAAGTCATATTCGCCATCTTCACAATACTCATCGAATGCAGCATCCCAAGTAGCTTTTTCAGTTGTGTTACCAACTTCAATTAAAGTAATTTCTGCTTGGCCAGCAAATTGTTCCTTTGCCTTGTTAACACCTCTTTGAACAGTGTCAAAATAAGAGTTATCACCAGTAAATGGTAATAATACAACAATCTTAGGTACTTTAGTGCCACTGTTGCCACCATTACCTCCGTTGTTGCCACCGTTGCCACATGCTACCATTGTTAGAGCAAGTAAAGCAACTAATGCAATTTTCAATAATTTCTTCATTTCTCTCTCCTTCTTCGAAATCATCTATTTTAAATTGGTTAAACCAACTTAAAACCATAGAAATTAAATATACACAACTAAACTTAGATATTATTTTTTACACCCTTCATTTTAACAAATCATCTTTTATCTTTCAATGAGTATTAAACTAAATACCATAAATCTTTGAGTACTTTTTCTTCAAGTAATCAGTGTAGTATTTAGGATTAAAATCTTCCCCTGTAGCTATTCTAATTTGTTCGTTAGGTAAATACATTCCGCCATATTGATGTATGTGTTCTTTTAACCAATCCTTAATTGCCTGGAAATCATTGTTTTTCAAGCAATTTTCAACGTCTAAGTCTTTTCTCATCGCTTCCATAAACTGAGCTGCATAGCCGCTCCCTAAAGCATATGTAGGAAAATAACCAAAACTACCACCTGACCAGTGAACATCTTGCAGAATGCCTTCGCTAGCCTTTTGTGGTCTTACTCCTAAATATTCTTCATACTTATCATTCCAAACATTCTCTAAATCAAAAACATCAACACTGCCATCAAATAATCCCTTTTCGATTTCATATCTTATTAAGATATGCAATGGATATGTTAGTTCATCTGCATCAGTTCTGATTAAAGAAGGTTGTGAAACATTAACAGCTTCCATGAACTCTTTTTGATCTACACCTTCAAGTTGTTGAGGGAATAATTCTTTTACTTTTGGAAATAGATTGTCCCAAAAAGAACTTGTTCTAGCAATATAGTTTTCCATTAAGCGTGATTGGGATTCATGCATACCACTACTCATTGAGTTAAAGCAATAAGTTTGTGCAATATCATCTCGCACCTGATAGTTAAATGTCGCATGCCCCGCTTCATGAATAACAGAAAAGATTGAACTCATTAAATTGTTTTCATAGTAATGAGTAGTTACACGAACATCATTTTTATTAATTGCGCTCATGAATGGATGTTCTGTTTCAGCTAAAACACCAGCTTCAAAATCAAAATTCATGTATTCAAGAATTAATCTCATCAGCTTTCTTTGCTCATCTTTTGGATAGTATAAATTCACAAAGGAAGTGTCAAATTGTTTTTTTGTTGTTATTTTTTTAATTAGTGGAACCAGTTCTTCCTTAATTAACTCAAAGAATTCATCATACTTTTGGATATTCATTCCTGGTTCATATCTATCAAGCAAAATATCATATCCTGTTAAATCCGTTTTACTGTAATGTAGTAGTTTTTTGTTCATTTCAATCATTTTAACTAGGTATGGTTCAAACAACTTATAGTCATTTGTTTCTTTTGCTTTCTTCCATACTTGATTGCTCTCCATGCTAAGTTGAGAGTATTCCACATGAAGTTCCTTTGGAATATATCTAAAGCTATCCAAATCCCTCAATTGCCATTTAACAGCTTGTTTCTTCTCAAATTCCAGATCTTCCCTTTTATTCAATTCTTCAAGTAACTCAATTAATTCTGGATCGGTTTCAAGAGAAAACAATTCTCCATATAAGTAGGACATTCTTTCATTTCGATAATCAGCTGATTTAACAGGGCTAATTGTATCAATATCAAACCCTGTAACACCTAAAACATAGTTATATGCTGATATCACAAACATCTTTTCTTCATATTTTTGCCATAATTCTTGTGTATTCACCTTAACCTCTCCCTTCAACTATTTCTGTAATTCGTGGGATTATTTGAAGCTTTCTAGACATAACTTTTGGCAAGAAAGTAAAACCATCAACATCCAAACCTAAATCCTCAAATGCTTCCCCAACTAAATATGATGCATCTCCTTGAGATAGAACATAAGATCCCGTTCCATCAATCAATGAAAAGACCATCATACAGATTGATAATCCATTGCCTTTCGCATATTCGCTTAAATGTTTATTCATAGCATCCTTAATAGGTACTATTGATTCAAAGCTGGCGATATTCGCTTGTCCAACCGCAATTTGGTTCTTTCCAACTGTAAATCTCTTTAAATCTAAATTCAAAATTGAATCAACGCTCCTATTGGCCAGTTTAGTTCCAGCTGTTAAAATCTTTGGACCTAGTTCTTCCATATCCAAACCCGCTATTCTAGCCATTTTTTCAGCTTGTACTTTATCCTTATCAGTACATGTCACCGATCTAAAATTGACAGTATCAGAAAGAATAGCACAGCATAATAAACCTGCTAAATCGGTAGGTATTTCAACACCTTTTTCTTCAAAAATCTCTGTAATAATGGTAGCACAGCTTCCTGTTTGTTCATTTCTGAAGGTAACTGGTGAAGCTGTTTTTATTCCGCCAATTCTATGGTGGTCAATTATTTCCAAAATATTTGCTTGTTCTGCACCTTCAATACTTTGGGATAGTTCGTTATGGTCAACTAAGATTAAATTTCTATTAGAATGTTGAAACACATGATAACGTGAAACCATGCCAATGACGTGCTGATAAGCATCAATAATAGGGTAACTTCTAAATCTTGAATTATTTATTTTGCGTTTCACATCATCAATGTAATCATCGTAGTTAAAAGTGGTAACTTCTGTAGTCATCACAAATTCGATTGGATAAGCAAAATCAAGGGCTCTAATTACATTGTAGATATGCAAATCTGTCAAGATTAAAGAAACTCCTTTTTGTCTGGCCATATCTTCAACTTCCTTAGGACAACTATCACCACAGACAATCATCACTCTTGCTCCTGCATGTAGTGCTTGCATTTCTCTTTCAGGGTTATTTGAAAGAACAGCAATCTTATCAAGGCAATCCAGATTATCAAAGCTAGCAACATAGACCTCTCCATTTGACTTATTGCCACCATCAACCAACAATCGTCCCTTAACCCCATCAACTATATAAGATATGTCCGTCCTTGCAAGTAGATTGGCACTTAACTTGCTGTCAAGAACTACTGGTTTGGTTAAATCAGAAATGGAAGAGATACCTAGGAGTCTCTTCTTTTCATCAACAATTGCAATAACCTTCTTATGATTGTCTATCATTTTCTGTAATACTGTTCTTACATCATCTTGTTTTGAACAAGTAATTACATCATCAAAATCAATATCTCTAACTCTTGTCTTGATATCGGTTGCTAGCGGTGGAGCGAATTCATTAAACAAACTTAAAATATATTCAGTTTCAGGATTTATTGGTCCCAGTCTAACTGCAATCGCATCAAAGCCCAATTGTTGTTTTAAGTAAGCATAAGCCATCGCCGAAATAATTGCGTCACTATCTGGGTTTTTATGCCCTGTTACGTAAATTGTCTTTCTTGCCATGCAAAAACTCCCATTATTTCTAGTTTTTCTGAGCTTATTATATCATATATTTAATGCACGATTTAACAATGTGAATTATAATTAATTTAGGTGATTGTATGAAAAAGGATAAACAATTTAATGCTCAATTAGATTCCATTGATAAAAATCTAAGGGATTTATTTTGGCAAAGAATGAACTTAATAAGTGGTCAAGAAGATGGCAATTGGAATAAGTATTACAACCAATTCAAAAATGAACTTGAAGATTTATCACAACAATACAAAAGAGCTAGTTCAAAAGAAACTAACCTGTTTTTAAATGACTTTAATGATACTTCTACCTTTGTTGATTCGGCTTTTACAGTTAGTCAAAAGGCAAAATGTGATCAAAATCCAAACACAATAAACGCAACCTTAGGAACTCTTTATGGCGAGGATGGAAGAATCGCAGTAATTAAACCAATTTATGATTCATTTAACAGAATTGATGACCAGCGCAAAGCTAGCTACGCTGAAAGAATAAATGGTAACGCTCCATTCACTAGTGCAGTCTTCAACTGGATTAATCGCCTGGAAAACATTTCATTAGCCCATGATGTCATAGCGACTACTGGTGGTACTGGTGCCATCAATATTTCCATTAAAAACTGTTTGAAAGAACATGAAACTTTGTTGATACCACAAATAGCTTGGGGCTCATATGCAGTTATGGCCAGCCAACAAAGAATCAATGTCGAAACATATGGTTTGATTAAAGATAATAAGATTGATTTAACTAGCCTCAAAGAAAAATGCCATAGAATCATGGCACAGCAACAAAAGGTTGTCATAGTTATAAATGATCCTTGTCATAATCCAACTGGCATCAGTTATGGTAAAGACAACTGGGAAGCATTGATTGCTTTCTTTAACGAACTATCAAAAGAGGGACAAGTTGTTATCATTAATGACATAGCTTATTTTGATTATGCCATCGACTGCAATAATGCGACTGAATACATGAATTGCTTTAACAATATCTCAAGAAACATACTCATCCTGGTTGCTTTCAGTTGTTCAAAATCATTTACCGCTTATGGGATGAGATTAGGTGCAATTATTATTCTAGCTCAAGATAACAGAATTGTTACGGAAGTCAGTAATAGTTTTTTAAGAAGTGCTAGAGCTAATTGGAGCAATGTCAACAATGGCTTTATGGATTGCTTTGTAGATGTTATGGAAAACCACAAGGAAGAATATTTACAAGAAAAACAGGAACTCATTTCCCTGTTGAAAAAAAGAGCTGATTTGTTCATTAAACAAGCTAACGATTGTCAATTACCACTATATCCTTATTCTGAAGGATTCTTCATCACCATTCCAATACAAGATGAAGAATTATTAAGCAAATATCATCAAGCTTTGATGAACCAACATATTTATACAGTCAAGTTTAATGGTGGCATTAGAATTGCGATTTGTTCTTTGAGCTTAAAGAAGATTGATGGTTTACCAAATAAGTTAAAAGAAGTTTTAACACAGGTCGAGGCTGCATGAATTTTGGCGATTTCATTATAATTGCACTAATATTCATCATATCTTTCACCATGAACAAAGATACAATCTTTTCATCTGAAAATCTTATCTCCATGGCAATAACGGCTGTGATTGTCTTGGTAATAATCATGATTTTTGTTTTTGACTATCTACCTATTCTGTTACTAACGGCAGCTAAAAATGATTATTATGAAAACAGGGATACAGATAAATTTTTAGAAGCCATTGAAAGATTCAAGAAAAAGAACAAACTGGTTTCGCACTCATACAAAGCTTACTTATATGAAGCCGAAGTTAAGCTGCAACAAGGAGAATTTTCACAAGCTTTAGATTGCCTGTTATATTGTTCAAAAAAGGATATGGATTTAGACTCAAGTTTGAAAGTAATGTTATTGAGATGCAAAATCTTAATGTTCATGGATCAGTTTAATCCTTCTATTCCTGATTGGCAATTTATTATTGCTCATCAAAAAAGCATCCCCCTTGAAGAAATATTCAATTTCAATCTAATCAGAGGTTATCTTTATATCCAAGAAGGTGAACTTGAAAAAGCTCAAAAGATGGTTGAAAAATTGCTAAGCTACAATAGAAACTTAAACTCAAAATTTCATAATTGGGAGTTTGAATCTAAATGGTTAAATGCTTTAATTACTTTCTACAACTACAGTCAGCACAACTATAACAATCAGTTAAACATGCTAAAAGGAAGTGGTGCCCCAAAATACATAATAAAGAGTATTCAAAGGCAAGAAAAAGCGGATTAATTAATCCGCAATGTTTACTGTTTTAAACCATTCATCAAATTGACTTTGATATGTATCTTTGTCTTTTTCCAAGCAATCCAAAATAATAATCCAATATCCGTCACTTTTTTGGTAAATATTCGCATATTTGAAGACATCGAAATCCCCTTCTTGAGCAACGTAACTCTTAACATAAACGTCCCCATCAAGACCTTCACTTAAAATTTCATTTCCTTTACCAATGTTATAACCAATATCTTCTAAAGTGAAATCGCTATAGCCATTATCAGAAAGCCATTCAGTATCATAATGTTTGACCCATAGCGCAACATCAGTTTCACCATCATATAGACATTTGTCATAAACATCAGTTTCAATTTCTTCAAATTCGTATTTGCTTGGAATAACAATTGTTAACTTATCAATTGTGTGAGTTGTAGTTTTCTCGCTACAACCAAATAGACCCATTACCAATAATAATACTAAAAAAACATTTATTAATCTTTTCATTATTTAAACTTTACCTTTCCTGCCCAATCCTCAAACAGAGGCTTGTATTCATCCATTTTACTATAATCGCAAACAAAGTTTGCAACCAAATAAAGCTTATCGTTTTCATAAACTCCAACTAGGAAATAAAAATCTCCACCTTCGTCTTGACTACGATAGCTGAAAGTATTGTAATTAGCTTTTTCACTTTGCTCAATAACTGTATCTGTTCCAATTATATCTTGCGTGAAATCTTTTCTACTATAGTCTTCTGCATAACCATTTTCTATCAAATACTTTTTCTGGACTGAAGAAAACAGAACCACAACATCCTTGTTACCAACGATAAGCTCCCAACCTTCTTCAGTTTTATCTTTAAAGTTATTTGGCAAAACTATAGAATAAAGCCCAGTTGAAAAAGTCTTGTC